>JANXOJ010000351.1 GCA_025353625.1 Planctomycetota bacterium
TGTTGCTTTGCCGCAGTCGCTTGGGTAAGCCCGGCTGCCCCGTTGCGGATCTCTTGATGCGCTTCGTAGTCTTGGGCGTAGTTGCCGACTTGCGCGATCGTACCGCCGACACGCTGGCCAAGGCTTGTTACCTCACTGGCCGCTTCGTTTGTTAGCCGGGACACTTGACGCGCAGCGATCCCTTTCGCATCAACCGCGCGATCATTCGTCTGAAGACCAAGGTTGGTCGGCGCATTATATTCTTGAATAACTGGCATGGCCTACCTCACAACATCGCCGCGACGGCACCGATCTTGATGGCCCCCGACACGAACGAACCGATCTCTCCGAACTTTGAAGCCTCCGACGCTTTGTCGGACGCCGCAGCCATAGCGTCGTAGCTCTTGGCTTGTTCCTCGTAGCCCAGCGCCTGCACTTGCCCTTGCTGCCCGATGACGGCGTGTTCGAGCGCCGCCTGTTGGGTTGAGGACCGCAGAAGGTCAATGCCGCTGCCCGACATGGAAAAGCCGTTCGCAGCGGTCGAAGCTTCCTGTTGGCCAATGGACTGATAGGCTTGGCGCTGTTGCTGGTATTGTTTCAATTCCGTCGAACGGTTCGTAATGTCTTCATTGAAGCGGGAAAACGACGCAGCTTCCCGATACTGTGAACCTTCGATCTGTGCAGCGCCGGCTTTGATACCCTGCCCAAAGCCGGCGAACAGATCTGAAACGCCACCGCCAAACAGGTTGTAGTCCGTGGGAGTATTGGCCATCTATCGGTCCTGCGTTTCGAGGTAGGCACCAGCAGCCACAACCATAGCTGGATATGGACGTGTGATCTCCCACGTCAGCATGCTATCGAAGGTGTAGGTGTCTTCTAGTTTCGCCTGAAGGATTCCCGAAAAGGGTTGCAGCGGGGAATTGTACACCCCGGCCGGCGAGGCAAGCTGTGCCTTGCGCAATTTTCCAAACACCGTCCCGAATGATATCCCGAGAGTGTTAACCAATTGCGCTGCGAACTCTTGCGAGCGGCGAACCTTGCCGAAGCCTGGACCGTCGCGGGTGCCCGTTTCGGCCTGAGTGGCCGGCCGCACCATCTGCCCACGCGATACGTAGGTAAACCCACAGACAATCGGCATCGTCGCGAAACTGTTGATGTAGGCTGCCGTGAGCAATCCGTTACCAGTGCCCGCTGTAATGCCGTCCCCGAGCGGTACAGACACGGTTCCATTCGCGATGGAGTAATCCCCACAATCGAGGCCAGCGGCCCACACGGTCATCGTAGAGCCATTCTGTGCGTACAGGCCGTTGAGCACGAGATTGCTCCCCTGCACTGCGTAGGACGTTGGGGCCACCGCGTCGTCAAGCAGCCAATTGGCCGTCACGGCGTCGGTTTCTTCCATGATGTCTTGCATACTGGAAACGCGGTAGCGGCCGGCCCCGTCGAGGACCACCATCGAAAGCGCGTCTCGTTGCCGGTCAATCGAGGGGCCGCTGACGATACTCGTCACGGCATAGGCACTCCCGAGGGTGTGGCGATGCCATGCGCAGACCGTTGGACCTTCCCGCGACAAAAGGCTTTCCCGTCGATACGAGAGGCCGATCAGTTTGCCGAGAGTGGTCCTGACCCATACGATTGGCATGTTGTCTTGTTGGTAGGCGATTTCGGCAATGCTGTCGCTTTTGGGTATGAGGTGCTTGGCCGAGATGGACAGGTTCGGAGAGGCGAACTTGCCCGAGTACACATCCGCAAAATACTCCATCAACCGTCGGGTGTTCTTCTGCGCAAAGACAATCGTGTGTTCTGTTCGGCGGGGTTCGATGTTGGCGCACTTGATGCGGGTCACGCGATGCGCTTGCATGTTCGCCGCAGTCAGAGCTTGGTTTGTAGACGTGGCCTGCACCAGCCATTCGCCCGCTTGCGTGCCGCAGATGATGCCTTGCTGATCCGGTTCCATCCAGAAGATTGCGTTCACGTCGGGAGAGTTGAACCGATAGGCAATGCCGCTGGCACCCGTAACCGTGCCGTTCGTTTCTGTCGGCGCGAAGTTGAAAATGTCATTCGACTTTGACGCATCGACGCGGTTGGGAACTGCCCCGGATAACCACAAACGACCTTCGTGGTAGGTGCCGCACTTCGGCCAGCCGGTCGTGTTGCTATATGCACCAAAACGCCAAGTGCGAACTGTCGTGGCGTACAGAAGCGCTGGGCCGGCAATCTGCAACGTGAACACGGAACCTGTCGCAGAATTTGGATTTGAAAAAATAATTTGAGATATGCATGGCCGAAAATAAGTCGGGGTGTAACCGTCACTGGCCACTATGATTTCAACCCACACATAGTTCCACGCCGTTGCCGTGTCCGACGATGGGATTGTTTTTGACACCGTAGAATTGGCGAACGGACCCGACGTGCCCAACAATACCCCGTCTGAAGCGGAAGCCGGCGCGGTAGCTTTGCCGCGCAAGTTCAAGGTAGTGACCAACATATTCGGGTAGTTAGGAGGAGAGAATATGCTGTATCCGGCGTCTGATGAGGGATATACGACAACTTGCTGGATGGCTTGAGCGGCACCGGTAAAGTTCTTTCCAACATAGTCTGAGCTACTTTGCCCAGGTGCCCAATTTGTATTCGACTCCGCACTGCCCGCCGCTGCTTTGGTATTGGTACCGTCAAAAGCCGACGACATTCCGCCACCGACCGTCATCGTCCCAACCGGGCTTCCCGTAGCACCTGAAACTCCCCCAGCGCCCGACGCGGAAAGAATACGCCCCCACGTCCACAATGATGCGTTGGCCGCGACAGACCATTTGGTTGCGTCATTGCCGGGGATCGATCCCGTTGATGCAACTAGAGCAATCCAATAGGTGCCGAGGTATTCGACGAGGTTCCCCGTGGCGTAGGCGGTTAGAGCAACCCACGTCGCCGGTTCGGAATAGAGTCGGACGTGGCGGCCAACATCCGAGGGAACAACCCCGCTTACGCCAATCGGATCACCCGAACTGACAGCAACCCAAAACGTCGGGCTACTCGCGGGGGTATTATTGAGGTTGCCGCTTTGCAAAGATTTGTAGCCGACGCCGACCGAAGTTGAATACTCTCCGATGCTGTAGGCTTTGGTTGCATCGTAGATTTGAAACGACAGCGTGATTGCGATGTTGCCGGATAATGCGCTCGGCGTTGCGTAGGAACCGGGGTATGGATCGAGATAGGGGCCGTCCAGGAAGTTCGACGGCACAATTGAAAACGCCGGGTCGGATGCCAAGGATGGGGCAATGACTTGCGTAAGGATCTGCGGGATTTGAGAACCGTTCAACAGCACCGATTGTTTCTCGGTCTGCACCGAACGAAGGTTCCCCCATGTCCCCGACGTATACACGGTCGGGTATTCGAGAATGCGTGAAACGGTTGCGGTAGCCCCGGCCACCCATGCCAAAGTAGAACCATCGATTGCAGCGCCGGTAACAGCATCCGCAATCGAAAACGTCGTCATGGACAAAACAGTAATGGCAAACTCACACGCTTGCAAAAGCGGGCTGATCGTGCCTGCAATTGTAAAGCGCACGCCATTGCCGGTTGTCCATCCATGGGCCGAAGCCGTGGTAACTACTGCCGGGTTCGCGGTCGAGACTGAAGATATTGACTGCGCGTCGTTCGTGAATGCCGGCGTGGTCCCATTCCAGAAACGCACATAGCCATCCGTGAACTCCATATTGTAGGGTGAGGATTCCTGAAAATCAAAACGCAACAGTTTGGCGGGTTTCGCCTGCCGTGTAAAACCTCCTGTCTTGGTGCCGGAACGACGGACCCATGCGCCCGTATCTATGGAAATGCCGTTGAGGCATTCACTCATAGCCGTCCGATAGTCGGGACGCGTCGTATTGCCTTGCATCGACAGTGACCAAAGGCCACCCGAAAACGATGTTTGAACGTAGGACGCCATTATATCCTGCAACTGATGAGATCGTCTTCGGGGGGTTCGGTCGCGCCGTCGTCTACCGCATTGACCATGCGGGCTTCGTTCATGAACTTCAGATAGACCTTGGCAATGTCAGCGGTCTTGTTTGCAGACTGTGTAACGCGTGGGGCAATGGCGTGCGCCAATCGTGCGGCCAAGGCTTCACAGAACAACCCGTCCATTTCCAGCACGTTTGAGATGTCCGCAATGAAGCGCAGCACGATCGGGTAGGGGTTGCGCGTGTAGATGAAATCGCCGTTGTATTCCCAATCGGTGTAGGCAAGCCCGCTTGGCGCTCCAAGGAACGACGCCGATCCGGCTTTTGGTTCTTGGTTTGGCGTGCGCAGGTAGTTGGCAGGCAGGCGGAAAGCGTACCGCGCGCACTGCCCGCCCTGCACTTGCAAACGGAGCTGTGTCAGAGTGCAGCCAAGGTCGAGCCAATTCCGAGACGTGGCCGATGTTGTAAGCGTGGTTGTCCACGGCGCAAGCACTCCCGTGGCCGTCCAGAAGCCCGTCGAGAACACCGGATTGTTGTTCAGGTTGCCACCTGCAATGGACGTATACATAAAGCCGTTGGAGCCGCGAACGCCCTGGGCTGCGGAATAGGCCGTGGCCGCATTCCAGGCCGGGGGTGCCGTGGCCGCGCTGGGGATTTGGGCTAGGTTAAAGTCAATCAACGACTGGTAGTTCACGCCCAATTGCGAAACCACGTCGTCCTTCTTGTAATACGTGGTCGCCGCCCACGCCTCGACAGTGTTGGGAACTGCGGTGTTGCTTTCAACCAATGACTTGTAGACCAGTGCGGTGCCGTCCCCGGCCGTCGTGTAAACGACATCTCCAAGATAGTATCCTGTCCCCCCGGTCGTATCCCATGCCGGGATTGCCAGGGGGCCGGAATACAATTCCCAATAGGGGGAGTTGCCGGGAGCGTTGCCGACGTTTGCTGGCTGTTGGCTTTCCCAAATGATGCCAAGCGCGTCTGAACACAAACTGCCGTACTCGTAACTTACAAAGCTAGAATAAAGTGGGGCCAGTAGCAGCATGTGTGGGAGTTGCGTCGGGTCTGTCTGCAACGGACGCAACACTGCGAACCGTGTAGCGAACCGCCAATAGCTTCGCCGTAGTTCAGCCGTGCGCAGCTTCTCGTAAGCGAAGCCACATTCGGAGGCATTCACCGTGTCTTCGGTAAAGCCCAACGTGGGATCGATGCGAGCAGCGCCGCAGTGCTGCAAAGCACGGTTGGCGATGTCTACGGGGTTCGCAAACATTAGGCATCAGCCTTTGCCGGTTCTTCGAGCGCGTCCCAAATCTGCCCCATGACAAAAGGCGGGAACGCATGGCCAACGAGTTTCTTAATAAGTGCCGCATCTTCGATAGAGAGGGTAATCGGCTCTTTGTCCGCTTTGCGCCCATGCAAACGATTGGCGAGTTTGTAGCGTTCGTACTTGACGCTCGGTTCGACCTTTTCGTCGGGGAAGTCGGCATTCAAAGCCCGGAACGCGACAAGGCCATGCGTTATGATGATGTCGCCTTCGCGCGCGGGATCTCCGTTGTCCTGGCGAATAGCGATAGAAGCCCAAAAAATCATAGTATTTCCTTTTGGATTGTGGATGGCATGGGTTATGCAACCGCAATAGTTGTGGTAGTCCCCGACGAACCGCGATACGTGAGCGCGCCGGCTACGATGTATATTAGGCCGCCACCCGAGGGGTTAGATGTTGGTGTCGTCGTGGCGTTGGGAACAAACATCATTTTCGCCCCGCCGCCGAACGACCCAAGAGATCCGAGTGCGAAATTGTTATTGCTGTCGATGAACTGTCTGATGTTGCCAAGCCCGTCGAACACCGCAAAACAACTTCCCATCCCGGACGACAGGCCAGTTGCAGCGCCGAGCACGACGTTCCATGAACCACTCGTGAGGCCAGCCGTAAGGGCTGAATAATTGCCTCCGATGAACGTATTGCCGTTGCCGGTTGTGACACCTTTGCCAGCTCCATACCCGACAAATGTCCCTGCCAAACCCGTCGTGACGCTTGGTCCTGATCCACCCCCGACAAACGTGCTCTGATCGCCCGTCGTCAAAGCGCTGCCCGCGCCGCCGCCGACCGCAGTCACGTTGCTGGCAGTGGTGAGTGCTGCCAGATTGTTGCCAATGGCAAGGTTGTTGTTACCTGTCGTACACACTAGAAGCGCTTGGTAGCCGAAAGCCAGATTGTTGCTACCTGTTGTAATGCCTTGGCCGGCCAAGCAGCCGAACAGTGAGTTATAGGCACCGGTTGTCACCGCTCCCCCCGCTGCAGAACCTACCGCTGTGTTGTCTTGCGCGTTCGTCATGTAGCGCAGAGCGTCACGGCCTATCGCAATATTGTCG
>JANXOJ010000401.1 GCA_025353625.1 Planctomycetota bacterium
CCCTGGACCCCGGCTAGCCTTTCCCTGTTCCTTTTTTTGATTATAACGATAAAACGGGGCCTTGACACGACGACGGTTATGGGTGACACCTTTGATTCCTCCGTTTTGAACCCGATACGTCGCGAAGCGAGACAGGTCGTACCCACGCGGGCCGTTTCAAAGATGATCGTTATCGCCTATCGCCGATGTTTTGGAACTTGACGGTCCAACGGTGGAGCCCTTTGGCCTCAATATATTCGACTTTCTCGCGCGGATGCGCCTTCTCATTTTCGACAGCCGCATTCGCCTTTACAGCCTCCTTCGTAGCCTTTGTGCCGAGGCCGGAAGGCAATTTGTCCTCCTTAAAGACTCCTACGTCAAATGGGATCCACTTCTCCAGCGATACCTTGCCATTTACAAGCAATTCTTCTGCCTCATCGAAAACTGTGTACGTAAAGTCAGTTGTTTTACTTCTATGAGTCAATAGACCGTAGTCGGACATTTCAAATACGCATCCTGCGGGGAGACGAACAGCACTAAAGCCAAAGTAGCCCACTCCGATTGCCACCATCCCTCGCTTACCGTCATACAGCAATAATGATGGAGGCCTGTCGGTGTCTATGCTGCGCGGTTTATTGGGGTCGTTGCGGAAAACAACGATCTTGGGCCGGGGTTCATCTCCAGACCCCGGCAGAAGAAACCACCGAGGCTTGTCGTTCTCATTTGACAGCGTCAACTTAAATGAATGCACGTTGAAGAGCTCGTCTCGTTCGTATCCCAGGTGACGTAGTCCTATTGGGATCTTTTCCGGTTTGTCGTCGCCAATCGCACTTGAATTAGACACGTACATGGTTACCAATGCTAGGACGGCGACCGGAACTAACTTTGGTCGAGAGACTTTGGAATTCATAGTGCCTCCTAGAGATTGCTTCCGTCTGTCACAGACCGTACTCTCATAATCTTGAAATCACTGTTAAGCACCTCTTTGCCAGGAGGGTACTTCGCTGGGTGTGCAGCAATGTCAAGGATAAAAGGCGTCACCCATAACCGTCGTCGTGTCAAGGCCCCGTTTTATCGTTATAATCAAAAAAAGGAACAGGGAAAGGCTAGCCGGGGTCCAGGGGCGGCACTTGGCTACGTCGGTTCGCAATACGTCAAGGCAACCCAATACTCGGTGCTGAACGGCGATATCGACTGGAGAATAAAAGGTGGCAGGAACCGTTTTCCTCGGTCCTTATGAGCCTCGGGCTGACGCCCGGCGACTTGGTAATCAAGTAGTGAGCAAGAAGAAATAGCTGCCAATGAACACACCTTATGTTCGACTTGCCTCGATAGCGGCCGTTGTGGCGGCAGTATCGTTGTTGCCTCTCGCCGTCAGGGGCAATGATAATGCGAAGGGGCCGTTCGCCAACGCTGGCACCGACGTCGCGGCGCTTGCCGAGGCAGCAAAAGCGGGGGACTGCGATCGAATCGACAAACTCGTCGCTCGCAAAGTGGACGTCAATGCCCAGGGCGAGAAGGGGATTACACCGCTGATCTACTGCGTGCAAGAGAAGAGCACCAAGGGATTCGAGCGACTGCTCGTGCATGGTGCCGATCCGAACCTCCGCGACGATAGCGGCGACGCGCCTATCCACTATGCGGCGGGATCGCCCGAGCACGGACCGGAGTTCCTTCGTGCCGCGCTGGCGCACGGGGCCGATCCCAACCTCCGGCACCGCCCCAAGGTGATGCCACCCAAGGAGGACGCCAATGGAGTTCCGATAACATACCTTAACACTTTTCCGACGCCGGTCTTTCATACAATCGCTTCCCGCAATCCGGAGAACTTGCGGATTTTGCTCAGGGCCGGTGCCGACTTGAAAGTGCGAAGCACTTTCGGCAATACGCCGCTGGCGTTCGCTGCCGAGTTTCGTGCATGGCAGTTCACACTTATACTGCTGGAGGCCGGGGCGGATTTCCGCGCTAAAGACAACGACGGCATGCCCTTCAGTTACTTCTTCACCGACGAAGATATCCACTATGACCCGACGAACGCCAATGGGGCCATGAAGCGGCGCTGCATAGAGTTCCTGGAGAAGAAAGGCGTCGATTTTGCGAAAGAGAAGATCGAAAACGAGAAGATCGGAAAGCAGATTGAAGAACGTGCCGAGAAGGAGACCCAAGAGATACTGCAACGGCTGAAGCAGAGAGAGAAGTCGAGGGGAAAGTGACGGAAGCGCTCAGGGTAGCCCACAATCGTCTGCCAATCGACAATCCCGACGATTCGGCTTGACGTAGGTGAAAGCATGGCAACCGTTATTTTCACCGGGGAACTCGGTGGCGGACTGGGACATGTCGCTCAGCTTGCCCAGTTGGCGAGAGGGTTGCAATTGGCAGGCCACCGCGTATTCGCAACACTCCGCGAACCGTCCCGTGCCGCTGGCCTGCTCGATAACTGCGACATTACCGTCCTGCAATCGCCCCACAAACCGTCCCAGGCCAATTCGCCCATCGCCACGCCCCGCACGTTCGCCCACGTCCTAGGGGAATCAAAGGTGGGGGGGGGGAATCAAAGGTGTCGGGAACCGTTTTCCTTGTTCTTCGGACGACCTCGGGGGCGAAGGGTGCTCTCCAGTCCCAGTCGGGCGACGATTCCGTTAGACCACGATGGCCCGCCAAACGGACATCCACGATTGACGGAACGCCGCAAAGCGGCCAATTCGGCCTCCGTTTGCGGCCGATTGACTTCCTCCACCCAGTCCGCCAGACGCCGCAGCGGCCAAGTGGCCAATAGCGAGGCTTCCTTGGTGCTGCCCTGGTGCCATCGATGCAGGCTTCCCCAACGCCAATCTTCGGCGCGCCGCACCAAGTTGGCCCGCAAGGCATTCCGCTCGACGTAGCGACAAAGCGTGAAATAATGCCCATCGTTTTGCACCGGAAACGACTTGAACCGGCCTTGATATAGATGCCCGCTGCCGGTGCTGCGGCGGTGGGCATGCCAACGTTGCGTATGCGTCAAGGTCAGCCAGCCGACGAACCGCGACAACTGGCCGTCGGCCTCCGGCCAGACGACGAGGTGCCAATGATTGGGCATGAGGCTATAAGC
>JANXOJ010000437.1 GCA_025353625.1 Planctomycetota bacterium
CCGGCCAATCGACGGGCAGGATCGTGCTCTTGCCACCCTTGTTGGGCGACGGCCGCGCGATCCAGATCTTCGCGCTGTTGGAAACCTGCGAGATGCCGTTGACTGCGGCGATGGCGGCGAGCACGGTCTCCTTGCCCGTGCAAGGAGACCGTGCTCGCCGCCATCGCCGCAGTCAACGGCATCTCGCAGGTTTCCAACAGCGCGAAGATCTGGATCGCGCGGCCGTCGCCCAACAAGGGTGGCAAGAGCACGATCCTGCCCGTCGATTGGCCGGCCATTTCAAAACGAGGCGATAACGCGACCAACTACGCGATCTTGCCCGGCGACCGGCTGGTCTTCGGCGAGGATGCGCTAACGACGCAATCCAACCTGCTCGGCAAAAAGGTGGTCCCCTTGCAACGGATTGCGGAAATCATCGCTTTCATGACTTCGGCCATGAGCGAGGTACAGAACACGCCGGGCGCCGCGAAGCTGGCCACGCAGCTCGTGCAAGGCAACCTGATTACCGACGATGCTCGCCTGAATGCGTTATTCCTGGATGCCCTCCACAGCGCGGCTGAGAAGCCGGCCGGGAAAGCCGCCGCCAAGCCCGCTCCAGATCAAGGCACCACAAGCACCGATCATGTGGATAATGTAGTCGCGATTGACGACACGGAGGTCGCCAAGTCGGCTGCCAAGACGACTGTGATTGTCGCGACGCGCAACGCGCTCGTTCTTTCCGGCAGTACGGCATTGGAAGACGAGCCCAAGGCAGTTGTGCCCGTCGCATCCGCACCGCACGAGTTGGCGTTGCAATCGCTGCCGGCCTATCGCATCGAGCCGCCCGATATGATTCAGATCGATTCGAGTAAGCCCATCGCCGGCAATCAGCCGGTGAACGGCCAATACCTGGTCGGCCCGGACGGCACGATCAATCTTCGCAAGTTCGGACAGGTGAATATCTCCGGCAAGACGGTGGCCGAGGCCAAGGCGGCAATCGAGAAGCAACTGCGGGTGTTCCTCAATGCGCCGGAGGTCTCGGTCAGCGTGATTGCCTACAACAGCAAGGTCTATTACATCGTCACTCAAGGGGCCGGGCTGGGCGATTCCGTCCGCCGCCTGCCGATCACCGGCAATGAGACCGTCCTGGATGCGATCGCCCAGATCAAAGGGCTTTCGCAAGTCTCCAGCACGAACATCTCGATCGTTCGTCCGTCGGCGGCGAACCCGCAGGAAGCCACGGTCCTGTCGGTCGATTGGGGCGGCGTCTCGCGCCGCGGCGAAACGGCTACGAACTATCAGATATTCCCCGGCGACCGCATCGTCGTGGGCCAAGATTCCACCGTGACGGCGTCCAACATGCTGGCCAAGAAAACCGCTTCGATCGAGCGCGCAGCGGGGATCATCAGCGTGACCGCCAACACGGTCCAGAGTTTGAACGACGCGCACGGCAGCGGCAAGGCGGTCCAGGAACTGCTGCGGAAAGGCCTGTTCGACAGCGACCCAGACCTGAAGAAGTGCGTGGAAGTGCTTATCCGCATCACCGAGGAAACGAAGGGCCCGAAGGCCGCCCCGTCGCCTACAGGGCGGTAATCATCGCCAGGGTAGTCCGTCGTGCCACCGGCCAACCCTGGACTTGCGGACGGAATCCCCTTGGGATTCGCATTTTTGTCGGCGGCGTCGCCGACCATGTCCATATTCTTGCCCGGTTGTGCCGGACCATCGCTCGCGCCCCTTTGCGAGAGAAATGCGAGCGGACGACGAGCGGACTTGGGAGCGACGATTTCAGATCGTGACTCCGAACCCCAAGACCAAAGACCCCGCCCCCTACTTCTTCCGACTCACCAAATACAAGATCACGGCCGCAAGAACTGGAACCAACATGCCAAAAATGTACATGCGATACGACTGCCAACGACCCTGCCATATCCGCGGCGGCTGCAATCGCTCGTGCCGGCCGGTAACGTGAACCTTGCTCGGGGCATCGAGCTCCGCCCGCATGGCAGCCGCCGTCGCATAGCGATCGTAGGGCTGCCGCTCCAAGGCATGGAGAATGATCTCTTCAACTTCGGCGGGCAGTTCCGGGACGTGCTTGCGCGGTGCCACGGGGTCGCCAACCAGTCGAGCGTGCATGATGGCATAAGGATTATTGCCTTCAAAGGGCGTTGCCGCCGTCACCATTTCGTAGAGAATGACGCCCAGACTGTATATATCCGTTCGCGCATCGCCGCGCTTGCCTTTGACCTGTTCCGGGGCCATGTAGTCGGGCGTGCCCATCGATGCCGAAAAGCCGGCGAACGTCAACCGCCGCAGTCCGGCCGCTTTGGCAATGCCGAAATCCATGATGCGGATGCTGCCATCCTCACAGAGCATGATGTTTTCCGGTTTGAGGTCGCGGTGGATCACCTCCTGTGAATGGAGGTACTCCAGGGCTTCGCAGATGCGGCCGGTGATTTTCAAGGCGTCGTCCACCGGCAGTTTCTCCACGCTCTGCATGACCTGCCGCAAAGTCTGGCCCTTGAGAAACTCCATGACGATATAAGGGCGGGTCTTTTCGGGGAATGCTTTGATGCTCAGGACGTAGGGATGCTTGAGCTTCAGCCCGATCGATTCCTCGCGCTGAAAGCGGCTGAAGAAGCCCGGATCGCTCTCGAACTGCATGAAGGGAACCTTCAAGGCCACCGTCTCGCCATTTTTTGTATCGATCGCCTTGAAGATCGAAGCCATGCCGCTGCGGCTAATCAATTCGGTGACTTGGAACCGCTCGTCGAGCGTATTGCCGACTTCCACTTCGTGACTCATCTGTTGGGCAACCTCTCGGTAGATAGGCAATCCGCGATAAAACATCATTTCTTCGACACGGTCAATGCGGACGACCTGGACCGTTAGATTGTCGTCGCTCCCCCGCTTCTCCGCCAGGGCCAGCAACTGCTTGCACGCTTCATCGGGCGTTGCGTGCGTGACAATCTCGGCAATTTCATCGTCGGTGGCGTACTGATGTACGCCATCCGTGCATTGCACGACATAGTCACCTTGATTCACGCGGGCCGTATAGAGATCGACCTGCACGGTCGGCTCGCGGCCGATGCTCCGCATGAGCATCGAACGCATTTCGCTGTGGGCCGCCTCTTGGACCGAGATCAGCCCAAGCTTGAGCTGCATCGCGGCGTAGGTGTGATCGGCGGTCAACTGCTGCGTTTTGCCCCCTTGCACGAGGTAGCTGCGGCTATCGCCGACGTGGCCAATCGTCACTTCCGTGTTGCGAAATATGGATACGATCAACGTCGTGGCCATGCGGCCTTTGTCGCGTTGATCCATCCCCTTGTCGTAAACGGCCAGATTGGCCGCATTGACGATGTCCCAAAGCACATCGCGGGGGGCGATATTCTCCTTCGCCTCGCGGAACATTTTCAAGGCCACCTCGACGGAGAGGTTGCTCGCTACCTCGCCGCGCTCCTGCCCGCCGACACCATCGGCGATCACTGCTACCGCTCCGTGGGTGCGACGCTGCTCTTCCACTTCGGGCTCCCAGAAGCCGATGGCGTCTTCGTTATTTGTTCGGACTCGACCTGCCGAGGTAAGACAAGCGTAAGTAAGCTCCATGGAAACGGCTCAAAATAAACTAGCACGATATGCGGAAAAACTTGGGCTAATTGTACCAAGTTCCTAGCGCGGCGCAAGGTCACCCCCCCACCTCCGGCGGAATCGTGCCGTGCAATTGCGCAAAGAGCCTGGGATGCTTAGGACAGGTGCTTGAGGGCGTTGCGGAAAATGTGGGCCTTTACGTCGGCCAAAGGCCGCGATTATAATCGCGGCTGGATCGATTCGCCGCCCTACAACCGCGTTTGACTACAAACTCGTTTGAGTACAACCGCGTCTGAATTGCCCGGAGTTGAAGGATTTGAGTTTTTGATGCGTCGATCATTTCTGACTGCCGAATGGCGTTATCTGGCCATGCTCAACTATGCAGTCGATCCGGCGATCCTCGTGCCGCTGCTGCCGCCGGGTACGGAATTGGATTTCTTCAACGGCACAACCTTTGTCAGCGTCGTTGGTTTTCGATTCCTCCGAACCAAGGTATTGGGGATCGGCATTCCGCTGCATCGAAATTTTGAAGAGGTCAATCTGCGTTTTTACGTCCGCCGTCGCGGGCCGGAAGGCTGGCGTCGCGGGGTGGTCTTCGTCCGCGAGTTGGTGCCGCGCTGGGCAATTGCCTGGGTCGCTCGCACGATCTATGGCGAGCCTTATACCGCGCTGCCAATGGACCACGTTATCGTGCAAACCAATGGGTCGATGGCAGTCGAATATCGTTGGAAGCGCGATGGCCGCTGGGAGTCGCTGGGAGTCCACGGCATCGGCGCGCCGCAACCTTTGGCCGTCGGATCTCACGAGGAATTCATCGCCGAACACTACTGGGGCTACACGGCCTTTCGAGGCGGATGCAGCGAATACCAAGTCGAGCATCCGCCCTGGAGAATCTGGCGCGGCACGCAAAGCTACCTGCGTGCCGACGTGCGCACGCTTTACGGAGACCAATTCGTCGCCGCCTTATCCACCTCGCCGGTTTCGAGCTTGATCGCGGATGGGTCGGAGGTGACGGTGCGGGGGAAGGCTGAACTTTAGCGTTGTTTTGCTGCGCGGCGCAGCGGCCACTTGGCGTCGTCAACGTGTGCCAACTCCATGAGTGCCTCCGCCTTTGTCACAATTTCAGCGTGGCCGGCGGCAACATTCTTTGACTCCGAAAAATCTGCCTTGAGGTCGTAAAGTTCCAAGGGCTTGCCCGGCCCGTTGCGTACTGCCTTCCAGTTGCCGAAGCGGATCGCTTGCAGCGGCTGATCTTCATGCAGCTCCCAATAGAAATAGTCTCGCTTCGGCGCGCCACCACCCTTTAGAAACGATACCAGCGAGAGCCCGTCCGGCTTGACTCCGCGCGGTAGCGTCGCACCGGCCAACTCAATGGCCGTTGGCAGGAAATCCCAAAATGCCCACGGCTCGTCGCTCACTCGCCCGGCGGGAACAACGCCCGGCCAACGAGCGAACGCCGCCTGCCGCAATCCGCCTTCGTACAGCTCGCGCTTGAATCCTCGCAGGCCGTTGGCCGCCTGCTGAAATCGCTTTCCCAGCGGCGATTGCGGCGGAAACGACGACCCGTTATCGCCGGAGAACATCACCAGCGTGTTGCCGTCGATCTTGAGTTCTTTGAGCAGATCGAGCAGCCGGCCTACGTCCGCGTCGAGCCGCGTGACCATGGCCGCATAATTCTTTTGCCGTTCGGGCCATTTCTCGTTCTTATAAATTCCCTGGTCGTCGATTTCGTAGTCGCCGTGCGGCAGTGTGACCGCGTAGTAGAGAAAGAATGGGTTGTCCTTCTGTTTTCGCACCCAGGCGAGAACGTCGTTCTGAATCAGGTTTTGCGCGTAGACCTTGTGGGCCCCTTTTCCGTCGTTGCCCGTCAGAGCAAACCGCTTGTCGTCGTTGTAAAGAAAGGTCGGAAAGTAATTGTGGGCGTGCCGCTGACAGTTGTAGCCGTAGAAATGATCGAAGCCCATCTTCATCGGACTGCCGGACGTGTCGAACATGCCGAGGCCCCATTTGCCGATGCAGGCCGTGGCATAACCGCGGGCTTTGAGAATCTCAGCGACGGTCACCGTTCCGGCCGGCAAAGGCATCTGGCCCTCGGCTCCGATCTCGCGATTGGCCCGGATGGGAGTGTGCCCGGTGTGCATGCCGGTGAGCAACGAAGTCCGCGATGGGGCACAGACCGTGGTGCCGCAGTATGCTTGCGTATAGCGCGTACCTTCGGCGGCCATGCGATCGAGGCGCGGCGTCGCGATCAGCTTCTGCCCGAAGCAACCAACATCGCCCTGGGCGATATCGTCGGAGAGGACGAAGATGATATTGGGCGGACGGGCGACGGCAACATTTGAGCCCGCCATCAGGCATACGAAGGCGACGATGGGAAAGCCAAATTGGCGGTTCATGGGGCGAGCTCCCTGGATACGCAGGACACGATAAAAAGCTGCGTTCATTTGAAATTGTGGCGCGGGCACCTCGCCCGCGTTTATTGGGGCAGGCGGGACGCCTGCACCACAATAATTGCATTACAATGCCTTAGCCGCTAAACCCTCGTTCCGCAGCCGCAAAAACGTCACGCAGCGGCACCCTTTGCCCCTCGGCGATGCGGCGGCACGATTCGTACTCCGGGGCAAAGTGAACCGAGCCGTCGCTCGACCGCCCTGTCTTGCCCTCGACGACGCCCCACGCGGTGGTCACTTGCACAATCCGGCGCGGCAGGATGTGTCGGGCCGCCAGCCAGCGGCGAATGCCCAACGTGCCGGTCTCGCGGAAGAGGATCGCTTCCATCGCGCATAGTTGATCGACGCGGCATAAGACCGAAAGCTGCACGCCGGGCCGGTTCTTCTTCATTTGGATTGCCGTCGTGTAAACGTCCAACGCCCCGGCCTCCCACAATTGGGCGATGCAGTAGCCGATGGTCTCGCCGGTCGCGTCGTCGAGATTGGTTTCCAGCAACCAGACGCTATCGCTCGTATCGCTGGTTTTAGCGTCGGCGGAATCCGTCGCCTCGCCGACGATCAACCGCAGAACGTTCGCCTGTTGCGTCAATTCGCGTTGCCCGGCACCGTAGCCGATGCGGTCGATGGTCATCGCCGGCAGCGGGCCAAAGGAGTCGGCCAGCGTGGCGACGATTGCCGCGCCGGTGGGCGTGGTCAGTTCGGCCTCGACGCTCGACGCCGCCAACGGAATTCCGCGAAGCAGTTCAGCGGTCGCCGGGGCGGGCACGTTGACTTCGCCGTGCGCGATCGTGATCCGCCCCGTGCCGGTGGGAACGGCGGAGACGACGAGCCGATCCGCACCGAGCAAATCCCAGCCAACGGCCGCACCGACGATATCGGCGATCGAATCGACCGCGCCGACTTCATGAAAATGGACTTTTGCCACGGTCGTGCCGTGGACTTTGGCCTCTGCCTCGGCCAGCCGAGTGAATATCCGCCGGGCAAGATCCTTTTGCCTC
>JANXOJ010000455.1 GCA_025353625.1 Planctomycetota bacterium
TTAGAGCAGGGGACTCATAATCCCTTGGTCGTAGGTTCGAGTCCTACCGGGCCTATTGTGGATCACTCATTTTTTAGTAGCTGTTTGGCGGAATGAAGTGGCAGGCGTGTTACAAAAGCAGGAAGTCGTTCATAGCAAGGAGTTCTTCATGTCATCCGTCGATCCGTCGCCGTCCGGCGAACCGAACCTACAGCAACAACTCAAGTCGGCACTCAAGGCCTTTCGCAAACGGCTGAAACTGACGCAACTCGACGATCAATCGCGGATTGGGCGCGGCCCGATGAGCAGCGGCCAGGCATCGGGCATTTTTGCCATTACGCCGCCGGACCAGTTTCCGGCAGCCATTTGGGAAGAGCTTGCCAAACAGGGGAAGCTCAAGAAGGCCGGGAATGGACAGTACGGGCTCGGGCAGGGGTAAGAGATTACTTCTGAATGCAGATCAGGTTTTTCTGGCCACGGACGTAAATCCGACCATCCTGAAAGGCCGGACTACTATGGCAGGGCTCGCCGAGGTCGGCCTGCCGCACGCGCTTGCAGCCGGCCTTGCTCGGTTCAAGAATCCAGCATTTGCCTTCTTCGCCGAAGACGTAAAGCAGCTTGCCGACGAGACTGGGCGACGCCTTGCATTTGAAATTGCCCAAATCCTCTTCCCAATACTTCTCGCCTTTCTTCGCATCGTAATTGGTGACCATGCCCTCAGAGGTCAACAGGATGAGAAAATCGTCGGTGACCAACGGACTGCAAATATCGGGCGTGTTGTCTTCGACCTTGAAGAGGAAGTGTGTCGCGGTGACATCGCCCTTGCCGTCGGCGCGAATGGCGCAGACCGGCGAGGAATCGGTGGCGGCCGCATAGACCGTCCCGGCCGCAAAGACCGGCGAAGGGGCAACATCGCCCTGGGAGCATTTTGCCTTCCAAAGTTCGACGCCATCCTTGGGGTCGTAGGCAATGACCCACGGGCTTGCCGACGTTATCAGCTGATCGCGGTCGGCGGCATGGACGACAATCGGCGTACTCCAAGAACTTGGCACCGCGCGGGCCTGCTCCCACAATGGCTTCCCGGTGGCAACGTCCAATCCGCGAAGCTTTGAGATTGCCTTTTTTGCCGTCGATTGATCGAAAGGCACGATGAGCAGGTTCTCGTGGACGGCAAGCGAAGCCGCATGTCCGTAGGGATTGTCGGGAATGCCCAGGCTCTGCGACCAAGCCAGCTTGCCGTCGAGATCGAACGCGGCCAAATCACCATTGGCAAACATGGCGGCTACGAAACGCCCGTCGGTGGCCATCGTCGAAGCTGCATAGCCCGTGTCCTCATTGAGCTTTATCGGCTTCTGACTCTCGGGCGTCGAGGGCACATCGCGCTGCCAAAGCAGTTTTCCCGTGGCGGCCTCGAAGCAGAATACTTGTCGATGCTGCTCGTCGGCCCCGGTCAACCAGATGCGGTTGCCCGAGACGATGGGCGAACTCTTGCCCGGCAGCGGCACGGGCGTTTTCCAGGCGATATTCTTGCCGGTCTTGCCATCCCAATCGTCGGGCACGTTTTCATAAGCGGAAATTCCGGAACCGCCGGGTCCGCGAAAACAGGGCCAGGAACGAGGCGGTTCTCGATCGGCTGCATGCGCGACCTGCGGGAGCGCGACCATTAGGGCCACGAGAGAAATGCCTAAGGAGAGTCGAAATGTCATTTTGGGAAATCTTGGGTTGGTTGTACTTTTCCGTCCCTGAGGGACAAAGAGACGCTATTTCAACTTCAAGCAGGCCAATTCCTTTTCGTTTCGCACGAACAGCCGTCCGCCGGAGAGGGTGGGAACGGTCCAGGTACGCTCGTCGCAGAATTGGAACTTGGCAAGCTCCTTATAGGACTTGGACGATATTTCAACCAGGGCCAAGGCACCGGCTTCGCCTAAGACGATCAGCTTGCCGTCGGCTGCGATGAGGCTGCCGCGATTGAAGCCGCCGGTCTTCCACTTGGTCTTGCCGGTGCTGAAATCGAGGCAGGTCAATTTGGTATTATTGAAGCCATAGAGAAAGCCGTCGAGAAGCACGGACGTGGAAAAATAGTTTTTCATTTCCTTGTTCGCCCAAAGCTTCGTCGCGGTCGGCTTGCCGCCTTTTGCCGAAAGCTCAAAGAGGGCGCAGCCGGTGCTGTAGCCGGTTGAGACGAAGAGCCGGTTGCCGTTAATGATCGGCGTCGTGGCGTTGGCGTTGAGCTCGGTCTTCCACTCTTCGCGCCAATACTCTTTTCCGTCCTTGGGCGAGACGCTGACCAGGGCCTCGCCCATCAGCACAATGAGTTGATCGACGCCGTCGATCGTGGCCGGCATGGGCGTCGAGTAGCCGATCTTGTCGTCGAGACTCGTCCAGAGGATGTTGCCGGATGTTTTATCGAACGCGACGAGCGACTTACCTTTTTGCGCACCCGTAACGGCGATCGCCACGTTGCTCAAGATGATGGGCGAAGCGGCGAAACCGTACTCCGGTGCTTCACAACCGAATTTCTCGTGGAGGTCGCAGCCCCAGACCGGCTTGCCATCGGCGGCATCGAAACATTGCAATGCTCCTTTGCCGCTGAGCACATAGACCTTGCCCGCATCGACCACCGGCGTCGCACGCGGGCCGTCGCCGTAGGAGTCGTTCTTCAAGAGATCGCTCACGCGCGCTTTCCAGACCGGCTTGCCGTTGGCGGCATCGATGCAGATAGCAAACTCGCCGGCATCCGTGCCAAACATCGTGTAGGCCCGATCTCCAACGACGGAAACGCCCGAAAAGCCGTTGCCCAGCGGCGTTCGCCAAAGTTCTTGCGGCCCCTTCTCGGGCCAATCGGCCAAGAGCCTCTTCTCGGTCGAGATGCCATCGCGCTTTGGGCCGCGCCAATGCGGCCAGTCTTCGCAGAAGGCCGAGTGGGCGATCGAGAAACCGACGAGGCAGACCAAGATGTTCCGAATCGATCTACGCATGGCGAAATGTCCGGCAATTGCTGAGCGGTTGAATCCCGGTTGTAGCTCTTCGACAAAATAGGGCAAAGGAATTCAATCCGCGGATGATATTCAAACTCTTTTTATATGGCTGGCAAGTTTTCATTATTCTAGTTGCAAAGCGTCAGAATTGCCAACGGTCATTTCCGTGGGAAATGGTTCTCCGTGCAATTCCAAGCGTCCGAGCGAATACCGGTTAGCTGCGGAGGGCGTTGTTTACAAATCTTTCTTCCGCAGCCAGCGGCGGGATTTCATTTCGCAATGGGGCAAGGCCCCCGGCGCACAGACCGTCACCGGCACGCGGAGATTGAACGCCGCGCGGAACTGCGATTGCACGCGAGCGGCAAGCTCCTCGCGATCGGTTACCGTGGCAGCCGGCTCGATCTGGAGATGCAGTTCGACCATCGGGCCTCGTGCGTCCACCTCGATTTGGTAGGTGGCCACCTCCGGCATGGCAATAAGCAGATTTTCGACTGCGGCCGGATAGACATTGACGCCTCGGACAACCACCATATCGTCAACGCGGCCGAGGATACCGCCAGCCAAGGCCATTGCGGACGTGCCAAGTTCCTCGCGAACGAGGTCGCCGGTGCGATAGCGCAACAGCGGTGAGCCAATCCGGCCCAGCGTCGTCAGAACCAGTTCTCCGACTTCGCCGCGCGCAACGTGCCGATCGCCGCGCGGGTCGATGATCTCGGCAATGTACGAGGACTCCATGACGATCAAGGTGCCGGGCCGGCCAGGGCATTGATAGGTCACCGGACCTACCTCGGTCATGCCGTGGTGATCGAAGACGGCGGCTCCCGGCCATGCCCGTTCGATCTTTTCGCGAACGGCAAGCAAGCTTCCGCCAGGTTCTCCGGCAACGATGATGGCCCTCATGCCGAACGCGGCAAGGTCGATCTGATGTTCGGCGGCCGTCTGGCCCAGGTGCAGGGCATAGGTTGGCGTGCAGCAGAGCACATTGGCGCCGTTTTCGCGGATGGCATTCAGCCGAGCGAGGCTGCTTAACCCGCCGCCCGGCAGGCTGCGGCATCCCATTTGACATGCGGCTTCAAAAGCCGTCCAGAAGCCAAGGAACGGCCCGAAGGAGAAGGCGAAGTAGATGCAATCGCGCGGCGTCACGTCGGCTGCGGTGTAAACCTGTTTCCAATGGTCGAGCATCCACTGCCAGCTTTGCGGCGTGTCGAGCCAACGCAACGGCGGCCCGCTCGTCGCGCTGGTTTGCGTGAAGCGATTGTAGGCACCCAGGGGGAAGGTCAAATTTGTGCCGTAGGGCGGATGCTGCTGCTGGTCGGCGGCGATCTGTTCCTTCCGCGTGAAGGGCATGAGGCGGAAGAAGTCGTCGAGGCTGGCAATTTCCGGCGTTATACCCGCGGCGCGGATGGGTGGACCATAAAACGGATTGCTCGCCGACAGCGCAGCCACGAGCGAACGCAACTGCCGCAACTGGTGCGCTGCGATTGCTTCGCGACTGGGAAGGCCCTCGGTCATGCGCTTGGCTTGGCGGAATCCGCCTTGACGGTCGGTGCCCCGTGCGGTGTTGGGGCCGGTTTGTAGGTCGTCACCAGACCCGCGCCAACGATCGCTAGCGCGAGGCCCAAATAGAACGGCAATGGGATCGATCCCCAACCATCCTTGGGCGGACTTTTGAGCAGTCCGACGATAGCGTTCACAATGGGAGCCCCCGCGAACACAACGGTCATCACCACCGGCGGAGTGCCGCCCTTGGAACCGAAAGCCAACAGGACGCAAAATGCACCAATCGAGCCGACGACGCCGGCAATCAGCGACCACGACCAGCCGCTCGTCGGAAAGCTCCAATCGGCGTTCTTATTGAACCAGAGCATCACAAACGGCAGCACGACGGCCGTGAGGAAGTAAGCAATGCCAACGAAAAGGAAAGCCTTTAGACGTGCGACGGTCGCAATCGCGGGATCCTTCATGTTGCCGCCGTCCGCCATGCCGTCGCCGCCGATCTGGAGAAAAATTCCATACACTCCCCAAGCCACGACGGTCATGAGGGCGTAGGGAAGCCAAGAGTAACCCGATTGCGGCATTTGTTGAAAACTCCTTATGTAACTTGTGCGGTGATTGGTGGGGCTTCGCGTCGGATGCAGTAACGTCCGAACGCTCGACGCCACCGAACTCAGTTTATTCGAACATTTCTTGCGGGGCGACTTCGATCAATCGGTCGATCGAATCGGGAATAGCTATCGCCGACATCCGGCCCGTGCCGCGATCAATCGATACGGATACGACGGTAATTGAACCTTTGGCGACAACTTCTTCGGCCGCTTGCTTGCGGAAGCGAAACTCGTACGTGACCGACTTCGATTTCTTTTCTCGAACGAGCAGGTGAATTTCGAGTTCGTCCTCAAAACTCAGCGGAGCACGGTAGGTACATTCCGCATTCACGCGAGGCCAGGAGACAACATCCGGGCCATCGACGCCATGCACCGATAGCCCAAGCGAACGCAGGAACTCGTGCTCGGCCTTTTCCATGTAGCGGAAGAAGTTCGAGAAGTGGACGATCCCGGCCATGTCGGTGTCGGCAAATTCAACGCGTTGTCGGCAGCGGAACTCGTAGGGCATTTTTGTCCTCTAAACAACTTGCCCGATTTCGGTGGCCAACAGCGGCCGGCCGTGCGGCAGCGGTTCCGGGATGGCCGTCTGCTCTTCCACGGCTTGAAAGAGCTGCTGGAAATCCTTGTCGAGATTGCCGATCAGACAATCGGTCAAGTCGCCGCGAATGTCGGGATTCGCTCGGATGAGTCTACCAAAACTAAAGCCTTTGTGGTAGAAGACGTAGACCAGTTTTCGCATCGATTCGATCTCGCGGCACATCCGCTCGGCGTAGGGTGAGAATCGCCGCGAGGAGACATCGCCGGCCAACAGGGCCTCGTGGACCGTGTCGGCGGCCAGTTCGCCGCTCTTAAGTGCCAAGTAGACGCCCGACGAAAAGACCGGATCGAGGAACGCGAACGCATCGCCCACCAACACCAAGCCGTCCTCGGCACTGTATTCGCCGCGATAGGAGTATTCGCGGGTCGTGTGGTACTTGCCAAATTGCTCGCCGGTCGCAAGATGCTCCTTGATCCAGAGATTCTTTTCTACTTCGCCGTGGAAAATTTCGGAAAGCTCCTTGGGGCCATCGAATAGATAGCCCTTCTCGGCAACGACGCCGACGCTGACGACATTGTCGGGCAGCGGGATATACCAGAACCAACCGCGCTCCGGCACCATCGCCACGGTGGTCGAGCCTTCGTCCACGCCCGGATCGCGCTTGGCACCGCGAAAGTAGGTCCAGACGGCCATTTTATTGAGGGCCGGATCCCACTTGCGACCGTTGTTCTTGCTGAGCGTGAAGATATCGCGGCCACTGGCGTCGATGGTCATCTTCGCTCGGACTTCATACTCGACGCCGTCCTTGCCGGCGGCTTTCACGCCGACAACGCGGCCGTTCTCGCGGAGGATACCGGTGGCCTTCGTCTCTTCGCGAACCTCGACGCCCTTCTCGCGCGAGTTTTCCAAAAGCATCTGATCGAACTCACTACGAAGCACCTGCCAAGTGACGGCCGCCTCGTGCTGCAAATGCTTATGGAAGTAAAATGGGGCCGATACGCGGCCGTCTTGGCTTGCAAACTGCACGGCATATTTTCGTGGGAAGTGCGACTTCTTCAATTTTTCAATCATGCCAATCCGCTGGAGCGGAAAGAACCCGAACGGCAGCAGCGACTCACCGATGTGATAGCGGGGAAACTTTTCTTTCTCCAGCAGCAGCACTTTATGCCCGTGCATGGCTAGGACCGACGAGGACGTTGAACCGGCGGGGCCGCCGCCGACGACCACCACGTCATATTCATTGTTGGGTTCCATATTCGTCCCTTTTCGTTTAGCGTACTCATCTCGCGGAGCAAAATGAGTAGGTTGTTTTATGGGGGAAGTATTTCCACGACTTCGGCGATAAGGCGTCCGACGCTGTCGCTCATGCTATTGCAGCGGCCATGGAGCCACTGCGGCGTGGAAAGTCCCAGTGATTGTTCGATGAAACGGTTCGAGCGGATTTTGAAAAATCCGCTGGGGCTATTCCGATAGGCAATCCCATGCCGCGCAAGCACCGCCCCAAGGGGCGACTGCGCTGCCAAAACCTCGCTTCGAGCCTCCTCTTGGAGCAGGGGAAGGAGGATGCGCATGACGCCATATTCGACGGGCCGGCTCGATGCGGATGTTTTTAACACAATATGCCGACGATACCAATGCGGCCCCTCCACGCAATGTAGGACTCGCAGGGCAATCTCCTCGCCGTGATGCCGCGCAAGGGTCGAGGTCATATCGCCCGAATGGACCAACAATTTGCGTTGCGGCTGCGGCAACTCGTCGGGCAATACAAACGCGGCGTCGATGGTCGGCGGAGTGGGCATCGCCGAGTAAAACTCAGCCAGCAACGACAGAAGGGAATCGTTGCTCGGCTGGAGATTTGGAACGATCGCTTTCGCATGAACCGCGTCTGCATTTCTCGTCGTCATGTGTAGCGAGCCCCCCGATGCTCGGGCCGAAAGAAGGCATGAAGCAGTTCGTCAACTCGCAAGAGACCCGGCCGCGTGAGAGTTATAAAACCGTCGTCGCAGGTCAAATAGCCGTCGGCCGCGTGCCGAGCGAGCGGTTCGGCAAAGCGCGTGAAAACATCGACGCCAAACTTGTTCTGGAAGTACGATGCGTCAATCCGACCGAGCTTCATGAGCAAAATGAATTCGCGGATGAGGCGATCGTCGTCCGTCAGGGCCATGCCGCGCGCGATCGGCAACTCACCTCTCTGGATGCGGTCGATGTAGGGACCGTTGTCCTTTTCGTTTTGATAGTGTACGCCGCGAAAATGCCCAAACGAGGCAACGCCCAGAGCCAGCATATCGGCACCGCGCCACAGGTACTCGCGATATTGAAAGCGGTTCACGCTTGGGTTGCGGATGGCCGTGTAACCGCTGGTGATTGTGTAGCCGGCCGCCTCGAGTTCCGAGAAGGCATAATCGACCCACGCTCGCTTGGTGGGCCAGTCGGCGACGGGGGCGACGATTTCGCCCTGCTCTCGCATTTCCTTATAAATCTTCGTATTAAACGGCACTTCAAGCTGGTAGATCGTGACGCACTCCGGGGCCATTTCGATGACCTTGCGAACGCACTCCTTCCAGTTTGCCTCGGTCTCATTGACCATCCCGGCGATGAGGTCAATATTGATCTGCTTCATTCCGATCTGGCGGCAGACTTCGTAGGCGCGATAGATTTCTTTGGAAAGGTGCGCGCGGCCATTGCTGCGGAGGATTTCATCATCAAAGTTTTCAACACCCAGGCTCAGCCGCGTGACGCCCAGGTCGTGAAGGGCATGTAACTTTTCGTCCGTTAGCGTGCCCGGCTCCGACTCAAACGCGATCTCTTCGGTTTCGTCCCAAGGAAAGTGCTTTCGCAGACCGGTAAAGAGCTGCGTAAGCTGATCGACGGAAAGAAACGACGGCGTTCCACCGCCAAAGTAAACGTAGCGCGGCTTACGACCGGCCAGCAACGGCGTTTGGCTGTATAGCTCCGCTTCTTTCAGAATCACGTTCACGTATTCGGTCACGCGATCGTGTCGGGCGTCCTTGCCCGTGTAGACGCGAAAGTAGCAGAAGTGGCAACGGCGGCGGCAGAAGGGCAAGTGCAAGTAGATGCCGAACGGCGTCCCTTCAACCGGCGGTTGGGCGATGGCCGCTCGCGCGGGCTGCGCCCCTTCGGCAGTCCAAAACGAGAAGGGAGGATAGTTGCCGACGAAGTAATTGCCGACCGTCGTTTTCGACTGGTTTTCAGGAGTCAGTTCTTCGACGGACACCGTCATTCGTTTGCTCCATTCCCGTTATCAAGTACGGTTCGATACAGCGAAATAAAATCACTCACCGCAAGGGGGCGGGGATTGAAACTGCCGGTCCACTGCTTGCTCGCGTCGGTCGCCAACTCTTCCAAATCGCCCTGAGTCACATTAAACCCCGAAAGAGACCCCGGCAGACCGGCCTTTTTACGATACGCGGAAAGAAATCGGGCAATCTGCTCGCCGCCAGCCGATCCATTACTTCCACAGTCATCCAACAAACCACTCTGTAGGGCCAGTTGATGGTAAATTGCCGCTACCTCGGGCGACCGTGCATTGAATCGCACCACGGCTGGCAGCATTATGCCAATGGCGTGGCCGTGGACAATGCCAAAACGGGCCGTCAGCGGATTCGCTGTCGCGTGGGCCGCACCTAACATACTATTCTCGATGGCCAATCCGGCCAAGGCCGCGCCAAGGAGAACATCGGCCCTGGCAGCCACATTGCCCGGTTCGTCCAGCACTCGCCGCAGGCTTCGAGAACACAAGCGAAACGCCTCGCGAGAAAGCATTGAAGAAACGGGACTTCGCCGCGTTGTTACGGCCGTTTCGACCGCGTGGGAGAGGGCATCCATGCCTGTTGCCGCCGCCACGGCCGCCGGCTGGGTCAGCGTCAACTCCGGATCGAGAATGGCAACACGAGCCGCCGCTTTCACGTCACCGCAGGCCATTTTCACGTGGGTTTTTGGATGGGTTATCAACGCGAACGACTGACATTCGCTGCCCGTGCCAGCCGTGGTGGGGATGGCAATCAGCGGCAACATCGGCTTGGTGGCCTTGCCGACCCCCCAATAGTCTTCCATCCGGCCACCATTGGTCAGCAGGAAATTACAGCCCTTGGCCGCATCCATACTGCTTCCACCGCCGAGCCCGACGAGGAAATCGATTTTCTCCCGCCGCGCCGTGTCGACGCAATCTTCAACCACCTCGGTAGTGGGGTTCTCGACAACGCGATCGAAGTGGGTAAATTCAAGACCGGCCGCCGTCAGCGACTTTTCAGCCCGGGCCGAATGACCGGCCGCAACGATGCCCGGATCGGTGACCAGCAACACCCGCGTGCCACCGTTGTGCCGCACAAGTTCGCCCAGCCGTTCGACGGTTCCGCCACCGAACACAATGCGAGTCCGCGGCTGGAAGTCGAATTCTAAGGGGATCGCGGGATTCACGAACGGAAATTGGTTATCGGCGGGCAGTCGGGCAGGGTTTGCCGGTCCGGTTATTTTTTCTACAGGTAGACGTAGATAATAGGGTAGCAACCGGCGCGGGTCAAGGGAACATAGATTTGCAGGCGATTTCTGACGCCGGGTGCATCCCAGCTTTTAAGCACCGGTGGCAGGGGGTTAAAAAGGTCAATGGGAGGATCTATGCATTGCATGGCAGAGTGGGTGC
>JANXOJ010000465.1 GCA_025353625.1 Planctomycetota bacterium
TAAGCAAGCACTTCCCGCAGCCAAAATACCTCTTCCGAGGGGCGGCATGTCCGTTTTGCCGGAGCGGACCCATTTGCGTTGATCCGCCGGAAGACGCGGAGGTTTATCCGTGCATTGAGCTCAATGGTTCCGCCCGCGAGGAATAGCCGATGCCCCAACGCACCGTTGTGCGTCGGATCGCCAGAAGGCACTAAGCTTTCTCGTTTTTCAACCGGGCAGCACCGTTCTCAATGCTCACCGTTCGCCCTGAAATGACGGCTTGAGTTTCCTTCCGGCATAGAATAACGGCATCGCGGGCTAAGTCGCCGGCCAAGACGGGCGAAGGGATGCCGGAACGAATTGCCCGCACGGCCTCGCTTAACTCGGCAACAAAGGGCGCACATGCGTCGCCGCTGCCAAGTTTCGGCCGATGCACTTTCCCGCTATTGAGAAGCACCGTGACTGGCATCGCAAGCAGCGACTGACCGTCGATCGCCGCAAAGTCAAAAAGGAGCGTCGCCTGCTCGAGATAGATTTCATACCCGTGCGTGAAGGGTCGCCCCGGTTGCGGAATAACGCCGCTCGCAGCCGAGACGGTCACCTCGGGGTCGGCAAAGCGAAACTGCGCGGAAAACCGCTCCACAACTTCACCGCGCATCGTACCGGAACACTGCACGCTCGTCGGCATGCCAGCAATAAGGCGAATGAAATGGGCATCGTGAACGTGCAGGTCGAGCAGCGGGCCGCCGATGATCGCGGGGTCGAAGTAGCCGGGCATCCACTGCGGCTCGGAAATGAACCGCTTGAAATGTCCGCCCAACAGTCGGCCATATTTCTTGCTCGCGATCGCGTCGTACGCAAAGCGGTATTCGGGAAAGAACGGTAGGACGTGCCCGATCATCAACGCGCGGTTTGCCTTGGTCGCCGCCGCGACCATCGTGGAAGCATCGCTCGGCTTTAAGGCGATGGGCTTCTCGCAGAGAACGTGCTTGCCCGCCTTCAGAGCTTGGATGGCCGCCGGGGCATGGCACGATGTCGGTAGGCAAATGTCGATCAAATCGAGCTCGGGATCGGCGAGCATCTCGTCGAGATCGGCGTAGCGCGCCACGCCGGAGAGGTCCATCCGCTCGCCCGGCGGACCAAAGTTGCCTTTAATGGTGCGCCAATCCCCGTCGCGGCGGACTGGATCGCGCGTGCAAAGTGCGCGGACCTTCACGCCGCGCAGCCGTTGATAGGCACGATAGTGCATCATGCCCATGAAACCGATTCCGAGGAGGCCAACTCGCAACATTAGGCCACTTTCAAAAACCGTGTATATGCCTCATCCCACGCCGCCGTATTGCGCGGCTCGTATTCTTCCACTTCAAAGCTGCGACGGACGACTTCGCGGGCTTCGGCGATGGACGCAACCGCGCGTGCGGCGACGGCTTGCATCATGATGTTGCCGATGGCCGTGGCCTCGACGGGGCCGGCCACGACGCGACGCCCGGTGGCATCGGCGGTGGACTGGCAAAGCAATCGGTTATTCGTTCCGCCACCCACGATATGAATGGTCTCGATCCGACCGCCGGCCAGCGTCTCGCAATAGCCGAGCACTTGGCGGAACTTCATCGCCAGGCTGTCCATCGCGCAGCGTAGAACGGCCCCTTCGTCCGTGGGCACGGTCTGGCCGGACTTGAGGCAGAACTCAAGAATCGCCGCGGGCATGTTGTCGGGGGCCATGAAGCCGGCCGCGTCGGGATTGATGAACGAAACGAGCGGTTTCGCCGCCGCCGAAAGACGATCGATATCGGCCCAGGTCCAGGCCCGATCGCCTTGGCTCCAGATTCGGCGGCACTCCTGTACGAGCCACAATCCGGTAATATTCTTGAGCAGGCGAATGGTGTTGCCGACTCCGCCTTCGTTCGTAAAGTTCAGTTGCAGCACTTGATCGTTAATCACCGGTGTCGGCGATTCGATCCCCATCAAGGCCCATGTTCCGAGACTGAGGTAGCACCAATCGGGCCGCTTGCCGGGGTGACTTTGCGCGGGCACTGCAAGCACCGCACTGGCCGTGTCGTGCGTGCCCGGTAAAACGACGTGCGTTTTCATGCCGGTTTCGGCAGCCAGCGCGCCGCGTAGCGGGCCGAGGTTGGTGCCCGGCTGGGTAATATTGCCGAGCATGTGCGTCGGTAGGTTCAACTTTCCGAGCAATTCGGTGGCCCAGGTGCCCGTGACCGGATTATAGAATTGCGAGGTGCTGGCGTCGGTCATTTCGTTGCACTTCACGCCGGTCATCAGCCAGTGGATGAGGTCCGGCATGAAGAGCAGCGTCTCTGCCGCGTCGAGCAACGGCGACTTGCTGAGTTTCATGGCCAGCAGTTGATAGAGCGTGTTGAGTTGCATGAACTGCAAACCGGTATGCCGAAATATCTCTTCGCGGCCGACGACGGAAAATGCTTTCTCCAACATCCCGTTCGTGCGACCGTCTCGATAGTGGTATGGATTGCCCAGTAATTCGTCGTTGCGACCCAAGAGTCCAAAATCAACACCCCAAGTATCGACGCCGACGCTCGCGATGGTTCCGCGGCCAACCGCCACGGCAGCCGCCGAAAGACCTTGTCGAACCGAAGTCCACAAGCCGGGCAGGTTCCAGTAGAGCTTCCCCCCCATATCGATGGGTCCGTTTTCAAAGCGATGAACTTCTTCAAGTCGCAACTTCTGGCCGTCGAAGTGGCCAATCAAATGGCGTCCGCTCGACGCCCCCATGTCGATTGCCAAGAAGTTTTGCTCTGCCATCGGTGTTATCCTTTTCAAAAGTTGGAGCGATATGTTCGAGCCTGTATCCTGCCGTTCGCTCGGCTGGGCGTCAAGTACCCGATCCGATGGAAACAACCCATACTTGACTGGCTTAGTAAACATTCAAAGAATAAAAAGGTGCCATTAACCCGGAATTTAGATTCCATCGGATTGGCCCCTGTGGGGTAGGTTTCCAACCTGCCTGTTATGGAGGCAGGTTAAAAACCTGCCCCACAAC
>JANXOJ010000490.1 GCA_025353625.1 Planctomycetota bacterium
CCGACGATTTATTTTGGACCGGACTCGCTGGATCAGAATTTAAGCCAAAATCAAACGCTGGGCCTACGCGACGGCAGGCAACTCGCGGAGGGCCGGCGGTTCCTTGGCCGAGGGGAACGCGACCGAGATGTCAACGCACCCCCTAGTGTGACTGGCCAATCGGCAATTTCCCTCGACTCCCGCCCCATTCCAAGGTAAAATATGCGGATTATTCAGAACAATCCCTGGGTTGAATCGGTTTGCAAGGTACGGAGTCGCTATGAACTCGAAGCAGCGTCGCGTTGTCATTACGGGCATCGGATTGGTCACGCCGCTAGGCAGCACCAAGGAGGCTCTGTGGGATGCTCTGCAATCGGGACGCAGCGGCGTCGGGCCTTTGACAATGCTTGAGCCAGGCACCGTGCCGGTCCATGTGGCTGCCGAGGCGTCGCAGTTCACCGGCAGCATCGACGATTTTGGCCCGCTGGAAAAAGAACAGAAGAAGCAGATTAAAAAGGGCCTGCGGGTGATGTGCCGCGAGTGCCAGATGGGCGTTGCCGCTGCCCAGTTGGCATTGACCGACGCCGGCATCGGACTCGGCAAGATCGCTCCCGACCGGATCGGCGTCAGCTTCGGCAGCGACTACATGCTCAGTGTGCCCGAAGAATTCAATGAGGGTGTACGGCAATGCTTGGATGCGAACGGCAAATTTGACTTTTCCCGCTGGGGCGGCGAGGGCCTGCCGAAGATGTCTCCGCTGTGGCTCTTAAAATATCTGCCCAACATGCCGGCCAGCCACGTCGCCATTTTCAACGACTTCCGCGGTCCGAGCAATTCGCTCACGCTGCGCGAGGCGGGCTCGAACCTGGCCATTGGCGAGGCATTCCAAATCGTGCGGAGGGGAAGTGCCGATGTGATGCTCTGCGGAGCGACCGGCACGCGGCTCCATTCGATGAAGATCCTTCACGCCATTCAACAAGAAGAAGTTGCATCGAGCAATGGCGACCCTGCAAAAGCTAGCCGTCCCTTCGACAAACTACGCAACGGCATGGTGTTGGGCGAAGGGGCCGGGGCCGTCATTATCGAAGAACTGGAACGCGCCCAAGCCCGCGGCGCAACGATCTACGGTGAGATCGAATCGGCCGCGTCGGGGGCGGCGGCAGCGGCACACGTCGTCGCGCATCGGACTCAAGCCTTGGCGAACGTCCTCCGCGCGCTACTAAATTTATCGGGGAGATCGCTCCAGGACATCGACCACCTGCACGCCCACGGCCTGAGTACGCGAAGCTGCGACATCGATGAAGCACGAGCAATTGGCGAGGTCTTTGGCGCGCGGACCAACTCGCTTCCGGTGGTTGCCGCGAAAAGCTATTTCGGCAACCTGGGTGCCGGCAGCGGCATCGTCGAATTGATCGCCAGCCTTTTAGCCATGCGGGCCGGCAGCCTGTTTCCGACCCTCAACTACGAGACCCCCGACCCCGACTGCCCCCTGGCCGTCGTCACCAACAACACCGCGCCTGCCGGCAAGCGGTTCATCAATCTTAACGTCACGCCCCAAGGCCAAGCCAGCGGGCTGTTGGTGGGGCAGTTGGCGTAAGGGGAGCGTCGGAAGCGTTCGTTCCCACGCGGAGCGTGAGAACGAGGATGTCACGGCGTCACTCGAATTACGATATACTTCGATGTCGGTGTGTTGCTCACTTGTGCGACGCTATCGATCGGTACGAGGACGTTGGTTTCGGGGAAATAAGTCGCCGCGCAACGTCGCGGGATATCGTACGGCACGACGATAAACTTTCGTGCGACGCGGGTTTGACCGTTGAAATAGCTCGTCAGATCGACGACCTGCCCCGCCGAAAGGCTCAACTCGCGGATATCGTCGGCGTTCATGAAAATCACCCGCCGCTCGTTGTGAATACCGCGATAGCGATCCTCCAGACCATAGATCGTGGTGTTGAACTGATCGTGGCTGCGGATCGTCGTCATCACCAATTGGCCCGGTTCCAGGCAGTTCTCGGGCAAGGGATGGACGGTGAACTGTGCCTTGCTGCTTTTCGTGGGGAATATCCCCTTGCGCGGTGGATTGGGCAGATAAAAACCGCCGGACTTGCGAACGCGCTGGTTGTAATTGTCGAAGCCGGGGATCACGTTCTGGATCAGGTCGCGGATGCGGTCGTAATCCTCGACGAGCCACGACCACTTTACGCTGCTGCGCGAACCGAGCACCGCTTGAGCCAGCCGGGCGACGATGGCCGGTTCGCTGAGAAGCTGCATCGAGGCGGGCTCCAGATTGCCTTGCGACGATTGGACGACGCCCATCGTGTTCTCGCACGAGACGAGCTGCGGCTTGCCGCCTTGCAGGTCGCGCTCGGTGCGGCCCAGGCAGGGCAAAATCAGGGCCCGACGTCCGGTAATCAAATGCGAGCGATTGAGCTTCGTGGAAACTTGGACCGTCAGCGAGCAATTTCGCAACGCGGCGGCCGTGTACTCCGTGTCGGGCGTAGCGGAAAGAAAATTCCCGCCCAAAGCGACGAAGACTTTGGCCTTCCCCTCGTGCATCGCATGGATTGCCTCGACCGTGTCGTAGCCGACATTGCGCGGAGGATCGAAGCCGAAAACGTCTTGCAGCTTGTTCAGGAATTCTTCCGGCGGCCGCTCCCAGATACCCATCGTGCGGTCTCCCTGCACGTTGCTGTGGCCGCGCACTGGGCAAAGCCCCGCACCCGGCTTGCCGATGCTGCCGCGCATCAAAAGCAAGTTGACGATCTCTTGAATCGTGCCGACGGCTTTCGTATGCTGCGTCAAGCCCATCGCCCAACAGGCGATGATTCGCTCATTATGAATCAGCAATGCGGCCGCTTCGGCGATTTGCTCGCGCGCAATGCCGCTTTGCTCGACGAGCGGATCCCATTGCGTCGCGCGAAGATCGGCTGCCAAGTTATCGAAGCCGTCCGTCCGATCGCGAATGAAAGCTAAGTCGAGTGCGCTGCCGGGGTGCCGATCTTCGGCCTCCACGAGGTGCTTCATGAGTCCCTTGAGAAGGGCGGCATCGCCGTTGATTCGGACTTGCAAGAACGTATCCGCGAGGGGCGTCCCAAAGCCAAGCACTCCGCCGACTTCCTGTGGATTCTTGAATCGCATCAAGCCGGCCTCCGGCAACGGATTGATCGCGATGATCTTGCAGCCGTTGCGCTTGGCTCGTTGCAAGGCCAGCAACATACGCGGGTGATTGGTGCCGGGGTTCTGGCCCAGGATTACGATAACTTGCGCCTCGTCGAAATCGCCCAGCGCGACCGTCCCCTTGCCGATGCCGATGGTGGGCATCAACGCCGAACCGCTCGATTCGTGGCACATGTTCGAGCAGTCGGGCAAGTTGTTGGTGCCGAACTGCCGCACGAATAGCTGGTAGAGAAATGCCGCTTCGTTGCTCGTGCGGCCCGAGGTGTAAAAGAGGGCTTCGTCGGGCGAGGCAAGCGCGTTGAGTTCTTCGGCAATCGTCGCAAAGGCTTCATCCCAGCCGATCGACTCGTAATGACTAGCACCGGCGCGAAGTACCATCGGCTCGGTCAGACGGCCTTGCCGGCCCAGCCAAAAGTCGGAATGTTGGGAAAGTTCGGCCACGCTCCAGCGGCGAAAAAACTCGGCCGCGATGCGATCGGTATCGCCTTCCCAGGCGACCGCCTTTGCGCCGTTTTCGCAAAATTCAGCCATATTGCGGCCTTCGTCGGGGTCGGCCCAGGCACAACTCATGCAGTCGATGCCGCCCGGCTGATTGAGCCGCAGCATGGCCTTTACGCCGCGCGTGATGCCCATCTCGCGCCAGACGTACGACATCGCACGCAGGACGGACGAAACGCCGGCAGCCGCATTTGCCTTGGGCGCGGTGGAGAGGCCGGTGAGGGTCTCCGGCGGCTGCGCGCGGACGTCGCCGTGCGGATCGTTCGGTGGATGTGGATTTTGCATGGTTTCCTCCGTGTAGGGTGGTGTCGAGCGTTCGGATGCCCTAGCATCGGAACACTCGACGCCGCACTGCCTAACCTCACCCAACGCGCCATCGGCCACTGTATACATTAAAGCGGCCATCGCGCAAAAAGCCAATCAGCGTCATCTGGAATCGTTCCGCAAGCTCCACGGCCAGACTCGAAGGCGCACCGACGGATGCCAAGATCGGAATGCCCGCCATCAGGGCCTTCTGCATCAATTCAAAACTGGCCCGCCCGCTGACCACGATACCGCGATCGAGCAGCGGCAGCCGACCGGCAAGCAACTCGGCACCGATCAGCTTATCGACCGCATTGTGCCGCCCCACATCCTCGCGAAGCGAAAGCACGTTGCCCTCGGCATCGAACAGACCGGCCGCATGCAGGCCGCCCGTCCGATCGAAGACGGCCTGGGTCTGTCGGAGCCGCTGCGGCAAACCGTGAATCGCCTCGGCGGTAATTCGGGGCCGATCGCGCGGCATCTCAGGCACCGTGCCGATGGCAAGAGCTTCCAGCGAGGTCTTGCCGCAGACCCCGCAACTCGATGTCGTGTAGAAGTGTCGTTCCAGCCGTTTGAGGTCGATAGGGGTGCCCTCTCGGAGTTCCACGCGCACCACGTTTTGCAATTTCAGCGACCCGACCTCCGGGCCGACGGGGCCGACGCTGTCGATTTGATCCGGCGACGCAACGATGCCCTCCGAGACGAGAAAGCCGACGGCCAAGACGGCATCATCGCCCGGCGTCCGCATCGTGATCGAGATGCTTTGAATGGTCCGGTCGTTAGCCGGACCATGGCCCAGACGGATTTCGAGCGGTTCTTCAATGGCGACGCAATCGGTCTGCGATTGCCAATCGGCACCGACTGCTTTTTGGACGGGGATTTCCAGGAAACGGGGTTCGGACATGGCGGTTTCATCGACCTCGGCACGCGGTTTCTGCAACGAGATCATTATATTTCCTATTTGCGAGAGCCTGGTATTCTAGATATTCAAATTCGGGCTATGGATAGTGGCTCGTAAATTGGACGAGCATTCGTTTCTGACCTCCCGTTACGACCAAAACGGGGCAATCAAGCTCGTTCCTCCCTCCCAAGGCTCGCCGGAAAACGCCCATTTTGGGAAGTCCTTTCGCGATTGATTGATTTTCCGGCAAATATTGCACGGAATCGCGGCGGGGTTGCCACTATTATTGGTAGCCGGATTGTCGGCGGACTGTTTTTCGTTGGAAAAGAGAGGCTTACGATGCGTTTAACGTTGCGGACCCTGTTGGCTTACATGGATGGTCTGCTGCCCCCCAAGGACTCCCAGGAGATTGGCAAGCGGGTTGAGGACAGCCCGGTTGCCACCGAGTTGTTTCATAAGATTCGCGATGTCATGCGGCGGCTGCGATTGGCAGCCCCCGGATTGAACGAAAAGGGTGCCAATCAAGATTGCAACACGGTGGCCGAGTATCTCGACAATGCCTTGCCCGATGATCGCCTGCCCGATTTTGAAGAGGTCTGCCTGAAATCGGAAATACACCTTGCCGAAGTGGCCTCGGCGCATCAGATTCTGACGATGGTTCTCGGTGAGCCGGCGACGATCGATCCGGAGAGCCGCGAACGGATGTATCGACTGCCAACGATTGCAGGGCGTTCCGATGAAGAGCGGCAGGCCGCAGCCGAAGCGGCATCGTTGATTTCCAGCGATGGGCTTGCCAAGCAACAGGCTGCGCAAGCGACCAATGCACGCCCCAGGCCCATCGTGCCGGAATATCTTCGCGGGCCAACGAAGCCGCGTCGCTTGTTGCCGGCGGCCGCGTTCATGTTCGTTCTTGGCGCGGCCATCTGCCTCGTATTGCTCTTGCTCGGCCAGTTTGAAAAGACCGCTCCGTTGGGCAAGGCGATGCTCTGGGCACAAGCCAAGTTTCAGGGGCCGCCGAAAGACAAGGAGGATCCCGAAGATCGACTCAATGGCGGAAAGAATCACAAGAGCGAGTTGGCCAAGCCCGCCGATAGCGGTTCGACATTGAAACCGCGCGATTCGGCAGTGGCCATCGCAAGCAAGGATTCCGCGGCAAAGGATTCAGCGACCGCACCGCAGAGTACCGAAATCGCCATCGGTAAGGCAGCTTCCGACAAGCCGTTAGCGATGCCGGAAAAGCCGAGCGCGGCAAGCGTTCCATCCGTGGGACCGGTCGGCATGCCTGCGAAGTCGGGTTCGGCTGAAGTTGCCATCGCCGACAAAAAGACGGACATAACGCCCGAGGTGAAGCCCGTCGGCACGGCGACCGAGCCGGCAAAGATGCCGATTGTGGTTGCATCGGTAACACCGACACCTGCGGTTGGCAAGTTGCCGTCCGAGGTTTCCAAGGTAGAACCGTTGACGCCTCCCAAGCCGGGTGCTTCGTCGGATTTGCCTGGGGAAACGAATCCGAAAGCAGAAGAGAGTGCTAAAATTGGCCGGTTCATGTCGGACGGACAAGATGTGTTGTTGAAGTTCCAGGCCGCCGACGCTACTTGGCAGCGCGTGCTTCCCGAGGAGTTCCTCCTTGCGCGGCAGGCACTTCTGGCCTTGCCTTCGTATCGCCCCCGCATGGCCCTCTTGAATGTCGGCGCAACCCTCGAACTGCTCGGCGGCACCCGCATCGAACTCCTGCCGGAGAACGGTCGAGGTCAGCCGGGCCTGGGTATTGATTTTGGTCGCGTGGTCGTCAAGCCGCTCGCTCAAGCGGGTGCTCACGTCCGATTGACGGCTGGAACGCACAGCGGCGTATTGACCTTGAATAGCGTTGAATCGACGGCGGCCATCGAAGTTTCTCGGCTGCATGATCCGGGCACCGATCCGGAAAAGATTCGCTCGCGGGCGGTTACTAAATTGTACGTCGCGCGCGGGAGCGTCGTCTGGGAGGAAGGCAATGGCCGCCCGCCAATTCGCCTGAACGCGCCGGCCGAGCAACTTCTGGATGTCCCTTCCGACGATATGGCAAAGGGCGATTCTGGAAAGGGAGGCGCGAATAAAGGCGCGAATATAGGCTCGGTGAAGGAGTCTCCCAAGTGGATTACAACGAATGCGATTAGCGATGTCGATCAGCGGGCCGCTTTGAGCGTATCGCAGTCGTTGCCTGCCAACCGTTCCGCCATGATAAGCCTCAAGGAACTTGCGCAGCCAGAGCAGCGGAAGCGGGAGATTCGCTGGTTGGCGGCGCGATGCCTGGGATACCTGGGCGAATTCGAGCCGCTGGTCACTGCCTTGAACGATTCAAATTTCCGCAGTGAATGGCCCGACTACGTCGATCAGATTCACGAAGCACTCGCGCGTGGGCCGGAAACGGCCGCAGCCGTTCGGCAAGCGATGGAAAAGCAATTTAGTACCGACGCGCCGACGTTGTATCGCATGCTTTGGGGCTACACGGATCGAGACCTGGAAAATGAAGAAGATGCTCGCTTGGTGAAAGCCCTCGATCATGAATATACTGTTTTCCGCGTACTTGCCTTCTCGAATCTGGCAGACATCACCAATCTGCGACTTTATTACCATCCGGAATACAGCACGGTCAAGCGACAGCCGTCCGTACAGCGGTGGCGGCAGGTCTTGCAACAAGGCAAAATCCGCCGTTCACTGGCCATCGACAAGGGCCGGCCGGCGACCGAACCACCCTCGGCCACGGCAGAGCCGGATAAAAGACCTGCGGAGCCGGATAAAAAATCTGCGGAGCCGGAGAAGAAGCCTGCGGAGCCGGAGGCAAAGGCGGATCTGCCGGGGGCACCAGATCGAGTTGCCGTTCCGGAACCGGAAGTCCCGCAAAAGCGTCCCCCGGTTGCCGTGCCCGAGCCAGCGGCCGGGAATGAGCCTCAGCCGTAAAGGGAAGGTATACGTTTTACATCTGTGCAAAGCATCTATTTAGAGGTAACCGCTAACGCGGTTGCAATTCAATCTCGCGAGTTGGGGTTTAGAAAAGGCTTATGCCAAGTTGCGAAGAATTCACTACGCGAGCAGCCCCTCGACGAGTTTTGTCTGTTTTTTCCCGAATCACCAGGACGGTATCCATTTTCATTCTAAACTTCTACCATTCCCCTTACCGCTCCAACGCTTCCTCAACCACCTCAAAGCCCAGATCCTCGATCATGCGGTAATCTTCGGAAGGCGGCTGGCCCTTGGTGGTCAGGTAGTCGCCGACGAACATCGAGTTGGCGGCATAGAGAGCTAGGGGTTGCAAGGATCGTAGGTGCAGTTCGCGACCGGCTGCCGCTCGCAGATCGCAGCGGGGATTCGCGAGGCGGAATAGGGCGAGGGCCTTGAGGCAATAGTGCGGCGTCAGCTTCTTGGGGTTGGCAGCGGTCAGCGGCGTTCCTTCAATGGCCGTGAAGAAATTGACCGGCAGGGCTTCGACGCCCAGGTTGCCGAGTTCCAAAGCAAGTTCCACGACATCGGCATCGTCCTCGCCCATCCCGACGATCCCGCCCGAGCATATCTCCATGCCGGCATGGCGCACGGCCCAGAGCGTATCGAGCCGGTCCTGAAAAGTGTGCGTCGTGCATATCTGCGGATAGAAGCGACGGCTGGTGTTCAGGTTGTGATTCACGCGATCGACGCCGCACGCTTTGAGCCGCTGAGCTTGCTCTTGTCCGAGCAGCCCGGAAGCAACGCAAATTTCCAGGCCGTCGTACTGCTGCTTGATCTGGGGGATCATGTCCGAGATGACGTCGATATCGCGTCGCGTGGGGGATCGACCGGAGGTGACGATGCAGAAGGTCTTCGCGCGTCGCTCGAAGGCCGCACGGGCACCGTCGAGTATCTGTTCTGGCGGCAACATCGCATAGCGGGGAATATCTGCCTTGGAAACTCGCGATTGAGAACAATAGGCGCAATCCTCGGCGCACGCTCCGCTTTTGGCATTGATGAGGAAATTCAGGCGAACCTGGTTTCCCCACCATCGGCGGCGGACGCGGTAAGCGGCGGCGAGCAGATCGAGCAGTTCCTCGTCGGGGCTGCTGAGGATCGCAAGTCCTTCGTCGGACGTGAGTTGCTGCCCTTGGAGGACGCGATCGGCCAGCTCATGCCACGATGGGCGGCCATCGGTGGACGACGAATGCGCGGTTGAATGTGTGGTTAAACGCGTGGTTGATTGTAGTGTATCCATGCCAAGATTGTACCGAATGGCGCGTTGTTTTGCCATGCGGGAAGCGCAAGACTATCCGGAAGCGTACCCCCCCCGAAAATAAAATTTAATTCGCCAGGTTGACTGTTGCTTTGAGACTGTTAGAATAACGTGACGTTTCATATCGCTAGGTGTGAAACGGCAATTTGCGATCCCACCTATTAAGCCCACCATTGCCCTCCTAGCATTTGACCTTGTTTGGATTGATCCGATATCCCCATGCGCTTAGCCGTGCGTGGCGGTATCGGATAAATCCCGAGGAACTGACTCAAAGTCGCAAAGCAGAGCCTTCTTCCGACGCAGGTTATCCCACCTTGCGGGCGGAGTCGCCACTTTGCGATCCACGAATCCCACCCAATGGTCCAGCTCCCTCCCAGGCTGGGTTTGGGCAGTTCCGACGAGATGCCGACAGCCACACGGTAGGTTCTGCCGTCCCTAACCCTTACACAAGGGCGTGGCTGTCGGCTTTTTTTATGCGCGCGGGTTTCAGGCGCGCGCGGGGAGGGACTTCCAATGGACGTATCGGTTAGTTTGCTCGCTTGCGGCGCGCGAGTGCGATGAAGCCGAAAAGGCCCGCACCAAGTAACGATAGTGTGGATGGCTCCGGCACAACCACGCCGAACGACGGGCTGTCGAAGATTAGATTTTGGCCGCCACCCGAACTGGAATTGAGGACGGAAAACGACCCAACGGTTGTCGAGCTTGCTTTTAACGAGCCACTGAAAGAGCCTGAGTAGCCGCCACCGACTTTTGTCACCTGTGCCGTATACGTTCCCGCCGCCGCGTCAAAGTTGACGGTCCATTGAAAGACCGAACCCCGTGCCTCGCCGGAGGGCAAGGTTTGAAGTCCAGAGCTATCGGTAAATGAGAGTTGGTTGCCGTTAACGATGCCAAAGGAGAGAAGCTCACCGCCTCCAAAGTTTGCCGTGTCGTTGCCCGACCGCAAATTGACAAGATTTGGGCCGTTACCGGAGAGGTCGAACCGAGTGGTGATGTCGAACTCGCCCGAGGCCAAACTGCTGGAAAGCGGTCGTGCGATTCCATAGTTCCCGCTTCCGGCGTAGAGTGCGAAGGAATCGTTGCCATCGACCTGCCGGCTCGTTTCCATGTAGGTGCCGCCGCCGCCCGTATTGGACAAGCCGCTCCAGGCACCGTATCCAAAGCCCCCGTTCGTTGCACCCCAAACGTTATTCGGCGGCGAGTAAACGCCAAGATCCGAATTGTCCGATGCGACGAGGCTCAGCGTGTCGGCATGTAAAGAACCAACAAGGAACGATGAGACAGCAAGAACGAAAAAACGTGCAACAACCGTGCGGCAAAACATCGATGCAACCCTCAAGAAGTCGTACACTCACAAACGCCGCAAGCACCGCGAAACCATTTCCCACGCGATGCCTCGACAAGCAACAACTTCAATCGTATATCGCTTTTACAAGGCTGTCTACAAAACGCCTGTGGAAGGTTTGGGGATGATCTGTAGAAGGTCTGTGGACGATCTGTGGAAGGTCTGTGGATTGTTTATCGTCAACTATTTCTCTTCCCGCTCCGCTGCCGTCCGCTTATAGCCAAAAAAGCCGCGGCGGCGGATCACATCGGCAACTTCCTGCGGCACGTGTTCGCTCCACGAGGGGTCGCCCGACTTGATCTGCTGGAGAACATCGCGGGAGAATATCGAAAGGTAATTCGGGTTATAGTTATTCAGCGGCTCGATGCAGCCCCTTTGGATCAGGTACTCGTAAAGCTTCTTCAGTTCCGGTGCTACCTGAAGATTGTCCGCCGTGGTCAGTTGACCGGTCACCTTGTCCTTCAACGGGTAGATGTAGAGCTTGAGATCGTTTTTGAACAATCGACCGAACGATTCCAAAATGCCGCCGTCCAGGCCCGAGTAGTATTTCTCATCGAAAAGCTGACACAGACTCGCCGCGCCCATCGTAATGCCGATCTTCTTCTTTGTGTAGCGGGCTAAATATGCGGCCAATCGATAGTATTCAAAGTAGTCGGAAATAAGTACCGTTGTCCCGCAGGCTGCCAGCACATCGGCCCGGGCGAGGAAGTCGCGGAGGTCGATCGCACCGTTGCCCTGCCCGTCCGAAGTTTGCAGGTTGTGCATCGTGATTTCCATGAGCGAGACGACCGGCTCACCGGCCACGCCCGGCTCGGCGGCGAACTTTTCCTGCGCGGAATGGAGCATGTCAACGTTGACGTGCGTGACGGGGCGGAAGCTGCCGCGCTCGACGAGGATTGGCTTTTTATAAAGCACCTCGGATGGTTGCAGCACTTCGCCCGATGCGGAAAACATAGCCGCGTTGCTCAGCCCCAACTGCACCAGCCGCAAGCTCATCACGCGGTTATCGACGTGCCGGAAGGCGATGCCGGAAAACTCGATCATGTCGATTTCAATCCGCCGGGTCGTAAGATTATCGAGCATCGATTCAATGAGTTGGTCGGGCTCGTGGTTGAGAAAGAAGGCACCGTAGAGCAGATTGACGCCGACAATTCCCAAGGCTTCCTGCTGCAAGGCATTTTCCAGGTCGAGCATCCGCACGTGGACGATGATTTGGCTATCCTCGTCGCGGGGGTGGGCCTGGAATTTGACGCCCATCCAGCCGTGGCATTCGTTGGTGCCTTTGTAGTTTCGGGCCGAAACCGTATCGGCAAAGGCAAAGAAGCAGGTCGTGTCGCCACGGCTTTCCTGCAAGCGGCTGATATTAAGAGAATGCTCGTGGTTGAGCATCGACTCCAGCCGAGGCCGGCAGACGTACCTTTCGCACTCTCCGTAAATTGCATCGCTCACCGCCATGTCGTACGCCGACATGCTTTTTGCGATCGTGCCGGCGGCACCTCCCACGCGGAAGAACCATCGCACCACTTCCTGCCCAGCACCAATTTCGGCGAAGGTGCCGTAGCGGCGTTGATCGAGATTGATGGTCAGAGCTTTGTGGTCGGTGGTCAACGATTCGTGCGGCATGACGGTTGATACTCCAAGGGTATTTCGGAAGGGATTGCCCCCGATCTTGCTGGATTCGGCTGCACCGATAAGGAAAGAACAGCCGAAGCCAGCGGACTGCTACCGGTAACGATCTTCGCGGTCATTATAAATGACAAAGTCGGCATAATGCGAGGGGGCCGACTTGTGGTGCTGGCGTCTCGCCTGCCGCGATAAATGCAGGTGAGACGCCCGCACCACAATTTCAGCAACGGCGACCGAATGCAAAAGGGCAACGGTTTGCACCATTGCCCCTTCGACGATTGCTAGAAAGAATCTGGTTTCCCAAGCTACTTGCTGGGCGGCGTTGCCTCTTTGGCCTTCTTCGCCAATTCGGCATCAACTTTAGGCTTCAAGGCCTCTGCTTCTTTTCGCATTGAAAATGGCTTGCTCGTCTTGACGTCGAGAATCGCATCCAAAAGCCCCTTGGCTTCATTGTTCTTCCCGATCTGGAAGAGAACGTGCGCCAGGTAGCAGGCGGTGTCGGAACTCATATTTCCGCCGCTGGCTTGGAGTGCCTGTTGAAGAGCCAATCCGGCTTGGTCGAATTGCTTGCGCTTGTAATAGACCCAACCGAGAGTCGATAGGGCATCGACATTCTTCGGGTTTTCCTGATAATTCGGCAGGGCATAACCCAAGGCTTGGTCGAGCTTGCCGGGGCCTTCCTTCTCGTCTTCGCCCTGCTCGCAAAGCGCCAAGGCCAAATTGTTCTTGGCGGCAAAATTGATCGGCGACTGGATGTGGGCCTTCTGGAAGTATTGTTCGGCCGTCTTGTAGTCCTTCTCCCACAAAGCAATCACTCCGCGAAGAATCTGGGCCTCGATCGAGCCTTGGGCAATCTTCAAGCACTCGTCGCTCTGCTCCTTGGCAAAGTCCACTTTGCCGTGGCTCAACGCCCACAGCGCGACCACTTGCCGCGTGGGGATTTGTTCGCTGCCCTTCTCGCTTGCTACCGCTTTCAACGCATTGCGATACCACTTTTCCGCGTTGCCGGTCTTGGAGCCTTCGCCTTCAAAGGCGTCGTACATCTGGGCAAGGAGCGCCTCCGGAGTGAGAACCTTGTTCTCCTTATTCTCCTTATCGATCGCCTTGGCCTGCTTGAGCAGTTTATAGGCCTCGCCCGGATCGCCTAGCCAGAATCGGGCACGCGCCTGTCGCTGTAATGCGATCACATCCTTGGGCGCTATCTTCATCAAATCGTCGAGATATTTCTCGGCGATCTTCCACTGCTCGCGGGCTTCGGCAACGGAAGCCAAGCCGCTGACGGTCTGCGTCTCAATCACCTTCTTGCGATCGGCAACTGAGAACGAGGCCAGCAGTTCCTTGGCCTTGCCGAAGTCCATGTCGGCCTCGGTCACGCGACGCTCTTGGAGGGCGATATTGCCGAGCAAGACAAACGCCTCGGGATCGCTCGGGCTGTTCATGACGGCCCGCTCGAGTTCCATGCGGGCCATGTTCGCTTGATTGACATCGGCGAACCACTTGAAGAGGATCAGGTCGGCCGGCGGAAGCTCGGGATGTACCCGCCGCTCGTTTTCCAGCGTCTTGCGTGCCCCGTCAACATTGCGTTGATTGAATTGTTCGGCTGCCGTTTTGACGCCGGGATAGGGTTCCTTGACATCCGGCTTGGCACCAGTGCCAGTCTGGGCCGGCGAGGACTGCACGCACGATAGGGCGGCCGCAATTGCCAGTGCAAATGTGTGAGCAAAGTAACGGTACGAAAATGACATGAAACGATACCTCTTAGTGGGAACAGAATCGTGGAGCCGTAGTGGCCGGGTAAATCGAAAAGTCGTGAGTCAATTGCAAGGATCAATCCGGGATTCAGCACGGCAATCAGGAAAACCTCGCGTCCTACCCGACCCCCATGCCGTATCCAGACCGGATCGACCGGTACGGAGAAAAACCTATCCTCTTAGATTACGTTGAAAAAACCTGACTGACAAGATACTCCCCCAAGACTTTTTACATATCCGGCTTGTCGATTGTCCATTTATGCAATTTGCATAAATTGTAGCGTTGATTTTCCCAATAAGAGGGGGGGCAGCTCGCGAAACTGCATACACAGCCCTCACAACGTTTGTTGCCGCCAATGAGAATCATCTTGCAGCGGTTGGAGAATTTTGTAGGGTCCGCCTGCACGGCGGATCGACAAGAAAATCACAGGGCCCCGGTGGCTCGCAGGAGAATGCAGCCGCCGGGGCCCTTGGGACCGTGAAAAATGGTTCTTCCCCGGAACGGGGCTTGGTCGCGATGGCGCGATACTACCTAAGATTCACGGACGTATTGCTGGAACCGACATCGAGAGCCTGTGGCAGGCGATGGCAGGAAGGTGTTTAACTTCCAATTCTCGCGTCAGTTCAATTGAATCGGTGCGATGGGACATGATGGATGGTAAGAGCAGATGCCGTGCCAAGTCGTCGTGCAATGCCTGGTATTTATTGCTGAATTGTTGTAACGTTTGTTCCACAAGTGATTTATAACATAATGTTTGCCCAAGGCGACAACATCATGGGATTTACATCGTTTGTAAGATTTACAATCGCAGGATAAAGCGATGGAGGCTTGGGGCAAATGGGGGCTTTGCGATTACCCGCTGAGCGAACGCAGCAGGGTCAGCGTCATCGCTTCAAAGACGCGTTGTATCGTGGCGTATTCCCGATCCTCGGCTTGGCAATAGATGGTGTAGGTCGCCCCGTTCACCTTGGTGCTGCGGATTGTCGCCGTATTCGTCAGGTCGAGACAGAAGAAATTCAGGTCGAAGCCGTGCAGTGCGTGGCCGTTGATCGTTTGCGAGATTTCTTCCGCCTCGAGACTGTCGTACTCCCTGCGCAAGGCGTTCATGGCGGCCTGAACCGTCCGCTCGGGATCGGTTGATGAAGAATGAATGGCGACCGACCAAAAGGCCCCGCCCGGACTGAAGACCGTCACCGCGCTTTGGCCCGCTCGAACCTCGGCTTCGTCGAGCTGCCAGTTGTCGGGGTACTGAAAGGAAATGCCCAAGTTATCGAAGGTTGTTGGCATTTGTTTATGGTATCAAGTCGCGGCTGGAAGGGGAACCGGGCCGATTTGCCTAAAAATTGGGGTTCATCCGGCTCTCATGCGCGGACGGAAACCGTTACGCGATATGCGGCTGCGCCGCACGATTTTTGAGGCAAGGGTCCGGTGTCCAATGGTATTCAAAAACGGCCCCCGGTGCTGAGAACCGCTCGGGGCCTGGACGCGCCATAGGCGCACCGGAGCCTGGATATCCAAGCATCGACTTGAACGTCGCGCCGCTCAGATTGCGAAAAACAGGTAGCCGCCCGCGTTCTATCACCGCACCCGGCCCACCATCTCCGCCCACCATCTGAACGTCTGCCGTACCCGGATGCTAAGCTTGGAATCGCGTAAAAATGCACGCAGGAACGGGACGGGTTTCGCTCGCCTACGTGCGTAGGATTTCAGGGCAAAACCCTCGAACCCTACATCCCAGTCCTACTTACAATGCAAATTGCTAAGAGCCAACCGATGAAAATGGATATGAACATCCAGGTGATTCCGCTACGGCGAGAGTCGCACCCTCGCTCGATAGTGAAACCGAGAGTCCCGCCAAGCAGACACAAACGCCAGATATCCATCCCTTTCGAGCCAACACAGTATATGCCAATGGCTGGGGCATGACGGAAAAGGCGCATACCCGCACGGGCACTTCTTGCAGGGTCTCCTCCAGCACCCGCTCGAACGTCTAGTAGTCTCCGACCTTCACGAAGAGTTGCATGCGCGCAACACCTCGGTTCAAGTGATGGAACACCGCTCCGCCGGGGCGATTCTTGCGGTACTCAGCATTTCAGCAGATTATCGCAGACTTCCCATCTTGCCAATATCGAACTTATCCCGCCACCCCCCCTATTGGATAATCTCTGCTTTCATATAAATCATCTTGGGTGCCTTTTCATAGTAGCGAAAAAGCGCGGGGCATAGCCAACCTTCCATCGGCGGGTCTTTCATCGCGTAATAATTGCCGGTCGAATCGCCGCGCAGCCAAGCGAGCTCTTTTTGATGGCCGGGAAACGGCATGGCGCTGAATGTCAGCCGAAATCCTTGATCGGCCTTGGGAATATCTTTTACGAGCACGTCGATCATTTCGGGAATGCCGGCGACAAATGGCTCGCGCACCAAGCCAGCCGCCTTGTCGTCAAACACCCAGGTTCCCTGAAAGCGATAGGGGACAATCACCATCAGCGAATTGGCGGGCGGCTTGGGCCTGGGCGCGGCGAACAGTCCGTTGTACCAGGCGATACCACCGGCGGCGATCAGAACCATCGCCAGCATCAATCCCAGCCGACCCCAATGAACCACCGGTCGACGACGCACGCTAACCACGTTTTCGGTTTCCATGTCGCAAACCCCCAACTGAAGTCCGCCCGCCTGACTGGCGAGCCAGCGTTACGCCGCAGAATGGCGGCGTTTCAACTATTGATTCTTGAGCGCGGGAAGCAAAAAGTCAAGGTTTTTGGGCCTAGTGTTTTGTGGTTCAACGGGCTCAAGAATGCGCGGGCGGTTGGCCCGGGGATTTTCGAGGCATAAGTCCAGTGTCCAATGGTGGTTCCTTCCGAGAATGGTCCCCAGCTATACTGCCACGGTCTGGAGAAACGGAGTCAGGCTCTGCGGGGATGCAACCCGACAAGGGATATCCAGGCTTCA
>JANXOJ010000495.1 GCA_025353625.1 Planctomycetota bacterium
CGCCGCCGACGATGACGACGACGACGACTCACGTTTGGCCGCTAACGGGGCAGCAGCAAGACACCATCATCCGAAGGCGACGCGCCGCATGGGAATGAGTTTATGGACCACACGAGCCGTCTCTCTCCTACTACCCCAATCGCTTACGGTAGATTCCTAAACGCGACGGCAATTGCCTCGCCGGTCCTTAATATCTGAAATCGTTTGCGATCGACGAATACCCAAACAAGTCTAGGGTGCCTGCACCGGATTTCCGTCGTTGCGATAAACCAACCTCCGCATCGTTTCCGGGGCGACTGTGGCGGGGATGAATCGCACGGAGCCGTCGCAAAATGCCGCAATAAAGCCGTTGGGCCACAAGCCCTTTAGCCCCGCGAGCGGCTTTTGCGGATCGAAGTCCAAATCGTCGGGCTTGGTCCAAGTCACGGCGTGGTCATCGTCCACTTCGACCGCCATAAGCGTATTGGAGGTTCCGTCGGTAATGGCCGTGATTTTGATGCCCTCCTTGCCGGGAAACGCGCTGTCTTTATGGCGAATCGTCAGATAGTTCGTCATGCCGGGCGCGACGGTGCTTCCTGGGCTGCGCAATATCTTCGGCATTTTGGCGATGAGCGGCTTATTGTGGTCGCTATCCCACGGCTCGTCGAGATGAAACTCGTTGTAGAGCGGGACTTCTTCCATGTACGGCAGCATTGCCACGCGCCAACTCAAAAGCGGCTTGCCCGTCTTCTTATCGGAAGTGAAAGCTGGCGGAAAAGTTTGATAAGTGGCCTCATAGTTGAAAGCACAAAGTGCAATCTGCTTGAGATTGTTCATCGACTGCGTATGCTTCGCGGAGGTGCGAACCTGGGCGACTGCCGGAATGGAAACGCCAAACCACAATGGCAACAGCGGCCCCACGCTAATGGTCGGCAGCGTGCCGTGGTTGACGACCTCAATGCCGGACGCCGTGCGCCGCACGATGCCGATGCTGGGCCGAAGGTGCGGCAATATCGCACTGGCCGACGGAACTGCGGATGCGTCGAAGGCGATCCCCTGGCGAGATAATTCGGCACCCATCATCCGCCCGGCGAAGCAGGCCAGCGGATAGACCGTTTCCGCCACCTTGCGCGTATCGCAGTAACTCAGCGAAACCGGATGGCCGTCGTGCAAGGCACCGGCTACGTCCGGCACCGTCGCCAGCGACCGATAGCCGATGCCGCGTGCCAAGTAGGACTTGATGTGCTGCGGGAAAGTCGAAACGATCAACGCTTTTTCGGTCAGGCACCATGCGGGTGCCATCGGGAAATCGTGCGATTCCGAGTCGAAGTAGAGAACGTCGTGTCCGGCGAAGGTAAACTTGCGAATTTGCGGCGTGCGACGAGGCATCGGCGCGGGTGCATCCAAACCCGATAGCTTGGGTGGCTCGTCCGCTCGATCGGCCTCTTTCTGAAAGCGGGCAACTAACTTGTCGAGAGTGGCCGCAAGCCGGGCGCGATCCTTGACTTGCATCACCGCCGTAAAACCGGTCACCAGGAAGCCTCCCTCACCGGGCGAATTGTAGGCACACGCGACATCGCCCAGCGGCTTGAGCAAGTCGTCCTGTAGCTTGAAGCCCAATTCGGTCTCCATTTGGCCGAGATTGCGGAGGGCTTCCTGCTTGGCGCGGGGGTCGGCCATCTCGATTTGTTTCAGTGCCAGTTCCGTCGCCGCGTTCATATCGATCCGCCCGGCGAAGGCCAACGTGGCGTCGGCCGGGATGGGGGCCAGATCGTCGGCGGTCAGCGGCTTGGCGTCGGCAAGCGTTAGGATGCCGGTCGCCGGGCCGTCGATGCCCACAAGCGTGCGGCTCACGCAGCCCTTATCGTTCAGGCCCGTCAGCGAAGTCAACGAAGTGACGTTGCTTAGCCCCAGCGCATCGAGCACCAGCTTGACCTTGGGGCCGCCCATTGGCGCGAACTGCGCGACGATCTGCTTGACGTTGATATAGGTTAAAGTCGCGAGCCTCTCGACGGGCATTTGCTTGCGGAGTTTGGCAAGCCATTCCGGCGGCTGCTTTCGCACGCGATCGACGATACCTTCCAACGAACCTTCACCGATGCCGACCACCAAGTATCGTTTTTGCAATCCCCAGGTAATTGCCGGCGCATTGCCGAGTTTGATGCGATGGCAGGCCACCCCGGCGAGATCGACCTTTTGCACGGCGTCGGGCGGCAACATGGCTTCATAGCGCGTAATAACGGCTGCCGCATCGGCGGCTTTCGTTTCGAGATTGAAGACGGCACCGCCTTGGACTTCCACGCCCTGCGCCCCTGGAACCACTTTCGAGACAAATAGGGCCGCAGGCCGCATGAGCAAGAGTTTGGCCCAAGGATAGAGATCGGCGACGATGCGAGCATCGCCCGCTCCGTGCGAGGCCCCGGCGTTGATTCCGGAGAGTATGGCCTTATCGATTGCGGTCAACAGGCTCTGAACTTCGCCTTCCGCTAAAAGCTGCTCGGTTTGGTTGGGACTTTGCTTGATCGGCGCGGCCATCCCGGCCCAACTCATATAGGCCAGGCATTCGGGCGGAGCCACGCGACTCATGACGGCATCTTCCGGCAGGGGAGGAATGCTCAACGGAATCGATCCGCCGCCGAAAAATAGCCCTATAATCGGAAACAAGCCGAGGAAAGCGAAAGAAGTCGTAGCCATCATTGGAACCTTGGGGTAAGTTGGAGACAATTATTGGGGATTCGTTGGACCGGATAACGGCATCTTTTCCTGCGCGACTTCGTTGAAACGCGGATGCAAGTTTCGGCACTCCAAGTAATTGTATCGTGCCGATCGCGGATCAAAACCCAGGACCGGCTCCGGGGGCCGCCGGCCTCATCACGGGCAAAGGCGGGCCGTTATTCTCGGCTTCGCCAAAAACTAAATTGAGCCACTCGGAATCCCAAGCTAAAAACATCACAGGGCCGACGAGCCCAAAGCCCGGCATACTGCCCCGACTGGACATTTCAAGCCCGAGCTTCGTCCGCCGCAAGGTCGCAATGCCGGGGCGAAGGTGTCGGCAGACCGACGGCAAGGACGGCACCATCGACAGGTCGCGGCGCACCTCATCGAGGCCGTTCGTGCCCAGAAACGTTGGCGCGGCAAGCATCAGCATGGGGTATACCGCCTCAAAAAGCTTGGGAGCATCCAGGTAGCCTACCGCAAGGAGGTCATCGCCGGAGGCAAAAAGCGAAGCAATTTCCGGCAGCGCGGCCAGCGACTTGCGATCGGCTTGCCGCGTGAGATATGCCTTAACGTTCTGCGGCGACATGGCCACCACAAGCTCGCGGTCGGTCGCGCACCAGGCGGGAGCAAAGCCAATTTCGCTATTCGGAACGTAGTGGACTTCATTCCCTTCAAAGCGGAAGCGGCGAATGAATTGCTGCCCGCCTCGGCCGAAAGGGTCGGCCGCACCACCGACGGCGCGTCGCACAACGCGCAGTATTGCCGCATAACTCTTCGAGAATTGCGTCCGATCGCCAATGGAGACGACGCCGGTTAGACCGGTTAAAACCAGTCCACCGTCCGCAGGCGAGTTGTAAAAGCTCCACGTATTGCCTAGAGGTCCGAACAGATCGTGCTTGGGATCAATACCCATCGTCTGTCCAAGCTCCTTAATCGGGTCGAGCAGCTCGGCTTTGATTTCAGGAGGAGCTTTTTCCGTTGCGGCAAGCAGTTCGTCGATCGTTTTTTGCACGTCTACGCGGGCGGCCAAGGCCAACGTGGAACTTACCGGGATCAGCGCCAAATCGTCCGGCTTCAACGGGGATGTCGCCACCCATCGCAGCAGCCCTCGCGGCGAGCCTTCAATCGGCAACACCGAGCGCGTGACCACATCCTCACCCACCAGGCCGCTGGCCGACACCAACCAAGGCGACTGCGTCAGGCCGAGGAGTTCCAGGCGAGCTTTCATCCGAGTATCGCCCGACGAAGAAATGAGCGTCTCGCGAAGTCGCTGAAGATTGATGTAGCTCAAACCGGTTTGCCGATCGAAGTTGCCCAGCGCGCGGGCATTCGCCAGCCACGACGGAACCGGCTTATCCATCCGTGCGACGATTGCTTCCAGGCTGCCTTCGCCCACGGCTGCAATCAGATACGCGCCTTTGATGCCGACGAGGATCACCGGCGCGTCGGCCCGCGGACGAACGCGATACCACCGCGCTCCATCAATCGTGACCGTCTCCAGGCTCTCCACATTCAAATTGAGGAAGAACGAGCGGACGTTCTCGTGGAAGAGCTTGCTTGCGGCCGCCGTATCGGCACCGAGCGAAATGATCATGCCGCCGCGTGGGCTGACCTTGTGGTTGTTAATTTTCAGATCGGATACGTAGAGCGTAGTCTGATGGCGGAGGCACAACGACAGGGTATCGTACGTCGATTGCGTCAACGCAAGTGCCTGTTGGTCTTCGTTGCCCTGCGTCACCGCGCGGCGGCCAAGCTTTTCCAGGTGATCGATGAAGCGGCGGACTTCCGGCTCGGCAAGCATCTGCTCGGCCTGATTCTTGCTCTTGGCATCGGCGGGGCACATACCAGCCCAGGTGGTGTAGAATATACACTCCTCCGGTGCCAGCCGTGCAAGGACCGCATCGTCCGGAGCGGGCGGAATGCCCAGCGGAACCCCCATCCCGCTTCCTAGCGAGAGAAGAAAAATCCAAGGTCCAATTTGCGAAAAGATCGTATCCATTGCGGTCTCTATCGTTGCTCACTCCTAAACGTACCTCATCCGATATTATAGATAACGCAACGACGTTATAAAGCGCGACGCATGGTTTCTGTACTTATTCTTTGCGAATACGCCACCCTGAATGGGGGTGAACGGTCGATGCTTTCGACGCTCGATGGCGTGCGAAGGGCCGGATATCGGCCTGAAATTGCCGCGCCGGATGTCGGCCCGCTGGCGGATGCCGTGCGGGCGATGGGAATAAAAGTTTGTCCCTTTGAAACGCACGACGCGGCAGGGGTGCGGCGACCGTTGGGCGAACTGCGTGCGGAACTGGGATTGCTGCTCGGCAAAGTTCGCCCCCAGCTCTTGCACGCCAATAGTCTTGCGATGGGGCGACTTTCCGGCCCGGTGGCTGCCGAGGCAGGCGTGCCGAGTCTTTCGCACGTTCGCGATATCGTCGGCCTGAGCCGTCAAGCTGCGTCCGATCTCAACGCTCATCGTCGCCTATTGGCAGTTTCCGAGGCGACGCGGCAATTCCATATTGCTCAAGGTGTGGACGCCCAGCGGATATTCACCCTTTTCAATGGCGTTGACCTCAATCGCTTTCGCTCGCAACCGCGCACCGGCTACCTCCACCGCGAACTGGGGCTGCCGGAAGAAATGCCGCTTATCGGCACGCTCGGGCAGATATCTCTCCGCAAGGGCCAAGATATCTTGGCGGCCGCGCTGACGTCGCTGGCCGATCGCCGCTCTTTTGCGTGGCTCATCATCGGCGAGCGATTTTCCGGCAAGGCGGAATCGCAGGCGTTTGAAGCTGGCCTTCGGCAAATGGCTGCGGGTCCATTGGCCGGACGCATGGTTTTTCTCGGTGGTCGCGAAGATGTTGCAAAGATTTTGAACGAGTTGACGCTTTTGGTCCATCCGGCCCGACAGGAGCCGTTGGGTCGCGTCCTTCTGGAAGCTGCTTCCGCCGGTGTGGCCGTCGTCGCGACCGATGTGGGAGGCACTTGCGAAATTTTCCCCGCAGGTTCAGAAAGTGCCCGACTTGTGGCGGCGGGAACCGCCGATGGGCTTGCCACCGCGATTGGCGAGTTGCTGGAGAATGCTTCGCTACGGAGTCAAATCGCCGCGAATGCACGGCAGCGGATGGAGAGTTATTTTTCTATCGACAAAGCGGTGGATGGACTGCTTCGGCACTACGGAGAAATTTCTGCCGGGATACTGCCAACGCCCGCCCGATCCTTGCCCATAGAGGGCAACGAGCTTGCAACCATCGAAGACGAACCCGAATGCGGGCCGCAACCGAGGTCGCCGTTGCAGTTCACGATCTGGCAGATGTTCGTGTTGACGACGGTTGTGGCACTGATTTGCAGCGCGGCGGCAACTTGGCACGCGGCGGTTCTATTGGTGATTGCAGCGGCTATTGGGGCCTTCCTTGGGGCGTTGATCTGCCCCTGGGTGGGACTCGAGTACGTTTTGGACGATCTCCGCATGGACCTACTAAGGTGCCTCGTGGTCGGTGCCTATTTGGTGGGCGCGGCCTGGGCAATCTGGAGCGGGATGGGCTGGCTCGCGCATTACTATCGCGGCGAAGTATTGAGCGGTGCCATCGCCGGCAGAATTTGGCTCATGCACGGCGGCTTGTTGCTCTGCCTGCCGTTCAGCGTGGGGTTGCTCGTACAATTTCTTTGGCCGAAAAACGACAAGATCGAGACGGTGATCGTTACGTTCGCCACACTCTTAGCTACGTTAGGGCTTGTAGCTATTGTCGCATTGTTTTGAAGCAGTTGGAAATGACTTTGCCCAATTGGAACGAGCGCACGGAAATTTCCGCGGAGCCATTCGTCTTCTGGCTGGGCATCGCCTCCAGCAAGTTTCTCGAATATCGCGGGCAGTACGGCAAAGTGAACGAACGCAACGCCAGGATACCGCGCGACGGGTGGATTGGCGACGAAGAGACTTAGGCGGTCGTGGGCTAAGAAAAGATTCCTGGAACACTAAAGATCGCTAATTGCCGCTAATTGCGGGTGTGGAGGAGAGGACGACAGTGCGAGGGTGAAAGCGGTTTCTAATAACTGTGTCGTGTCAAGTAAAACAACGTACGCGCCACCGATGGGTCCGGCTGCGGATCATTGATGGATCGGTGCTTCGATTGGCGTGCTGCCTGCTGTCGGCTTTGCCGGTTCGGCTGCCGGTTCGGCGTCGCTGCCGCTGATGTGCCGATCCATGTGTTTCAACCTTGCGACGATCAGTCGCGACGCTAGTTTCAAGTAGGTAACGCCCCACAGCGACGCCACGCAGAACGCGGCCAAGGCACCGAAGAGCGAAATTCGCGGCGAGCCGGGCATCTCGTAGATCACCAACAGGACCACGCCTACGATCAGCGAAACGATGGTCACCAGCAGCTTTGTATTCGTATTGATCGTAAGCTGCTTGTTCTCGTGCTTGTGCAACGCCGAGGTGGCCGAAAGATTGGCCAATTGTCGCATGGCCGCCATGTCAACCTTCTTCTCGGGTGCCGCGGCACGTGCAAACATTTCCGATGGATCATTGAACTGGGTTGGCTCGGTCGACGCCGCGACTACCGGTGCGGCCGCTTGTGCCTGCGGCTTGGCAACAACTACGGGCACTGCCGGAGCCTTGGCAACCGGACGTTGCGTTAACCCGGCCGGACCCGTCGGTGATGTCGCATCGCCGCGACTGCGGGCCAGCAACTTGGACATATAATCGTCGATCGTTTCATCTTCACCGTGATGTTGCGCCGGCTGCCGACGACGCGGTGCATTCACAGGCTCGTCTGCGGGTTCGGCCATTGAAACTGGCTCGGGACTCGTTTGGACGTTCGGTGCCGCAACTTCTTTCGCGGGCGACTCGTCGTCGGCAGCGATTTCAAAACCCGTTCGCCGGAGGATGGCCGCCAGATCAACGGAAGCATCTTTGGATGGCTGCGGGCACTCCACGACTTCCGCTACTACGTCCGTTTCCGCGGCAACTTGCGAAGGGTTCAGCGAGAGACTCTCAATTCGCAAGCTGGCCTCGCGAGCCTCCAGACCGGCATGTCGGGCATCGCAACTTCGCTGCTCAACGTTCAGGCTCTCTTGCTGAGCCGTAAGCTCATCGCGCAACGCCGCAAGCTCCACTTCGCGTTCGGCCAATAGTCGTTCCGCTTCAACCTTCTGAAATTCCCATTCCGCGTGCAGCACTTCCAAGCTTTGGCGACGCGCGTCCAGCGATGCCGACTCGTCGGCTAACTGAATGGTTCGATCCGCATCGCGCGCCGTCGTTTCGGTACGATGCGATTCCCATAGCTGACGCTCTTCGGCATGCGTATTGCGAGCCGCTTCCAACTCCGAGTCGAGAGCATCCATGCGCTGCCGCCCCGCGAACTTCTCCGCATCCCACGCCACCTGCCGCCGTTCAAATTCGCGAAGTTGCAATTCCAGTT
>JANXOJ010000503.1 GCA_025353625.1 Planctomycetota bacterium
ATATTTTCCACACGCAGCGTCCATTCTCGCGGCCTTTGAACGCCGCAGTTTTTACGTGGCGTGCTCTCGATATTTTTCCATAAGCCCTTTTTTGGCAAGTAGTTATATCAAATGGACACTTCCGCGACAATTTTATTGCAAACGGTTTTTCGCATGACTGGTCAAGCTAGCAGCTAATACGGTAAAATGTAAACGGATTTCTAATAGTACGGAAATAATGGAGTTCCGCAGGGAAGCAAAAGTTCTTACCGGGGCCAATGTCATGGAGATATTTAAGGGCGATCATGTGCTCGTGAACCTCGCGCCGTTCATCGGCTCGATTCGGCGAAATAGAAGCTCCGTGCCTTGCGAAGTCTTGGACGTTTCGGGCGAGCAAATCGAAATCCGCACCCACGCCCCGCATCGCGAGTTCGACCTCCACGTCCACCGCGATTGGGTCGAGCAAAAGCTCGAACCCGTCAGCGTGTAGGGTAGCGTTGAACGGAACGTCTACTCTATCTCTGCGCCGAGCCACCATTCTTGGATGGATAGATTATTAGCGGGTCGGCGCGACCACTCTACTTTTGCAATGGAATCTATTTCGCCTAGACGCTGAAAACCGTGCGGGATAGAATGTGCGGATTGCATGCTTTAGGCAGGTTCCCTCACCTGAGTACCCGTCCACGAAGAGCTCCTTGATTTCGTCGCATTTGCCCTCACTCCCTGCCCCTCACCCGCGTATGGGCGAGGGAAGTTGTTCCGCGACGGGTACGAAGCGAAATCTCAATGATAAGCACCCCTGTTCGCTCACCCAAGCTTTTTGTCCTCGATACGAACGTCATTCTCCACGACTCCGGTTGCATTCGGAACTTCGAGGAAAACGATATCGCCATTCCCATCACCGTGCTCGAGGAGCTCGACCGCTTCAAGAAGGGGCACGACGATATCCACTTCCACGCGCGCGAGTTTCTTCGCAACTTGGACGACATAACCGGCGACGTGCTTTCGGAAGGCGGGGCGTCACTCGGCGAAGGGCGGGGGTCGATTCGCGTCGTGTTGGGTGGTGAGTTGGAGCGGCAGGTCAAAGCGACATTCCTCAACGACGCCCCCGACCATCGAATCTTAAACGCGGCTTTGATCCTGGCACGACAGGAGCCACTGCGTCACGTCGTATTGGTGACCAAGGATACGAACCTACGGCTGAAGGCTAAGGCCCTTGGCGTCCTTGCCCAGGACTATACCAGCGACAAGGTTGAGAGCGTCGATACGTTGTACTCCGGTCACCGCACCGTGGAAGGGATGTCGAGCGAATCGATCGACGCGTTTTATCACGACAGCCACGAGGTGGCGCGCGACAAGCTCACGGCGGTAACCGATCCGGTGGCGAACGAGAATTTTGTGCTTCGCAATGGGTCGAAGTCGGTGCTGGTCTCGTATCGCTCCGCCAATCAATCGTTCGTGAAGGTCAACAAGGTCTCGGCCTATGGCATCAAGCCGCGCAACGCCGAACAATCGTTCGCGTTGAGTGCGCTGGTCAACCAGGACATTAAGCTCGTCACCTTGATGGGCAAGGCCGGCACGGGTAAAACGCTGCTGGCTTTGGCGGCGGCTCTGGAGTGTCGAGCGACGTACCGACAGATATTGCTTGCCCGGCCGACCGTGCCGTTGAGCAATCGCGACCTCGGCTTTCTGCCCGGCGATGTGGCGGCCAAGCTCGATCCTTACATGAGGCCGCTGCACGACAATCTCACGGTGATCCGCCACGAGTTGGGCGACAAGGATCCCAATTCGCAAAAGATCGGCGACATGCTCGAATCGGAAAAGCTGGTGATGACCCCGCTGGCTTATATCCGCGGCCGCAGTTTGCAGCGCGTATTTCTCATCGTTGACGAGGCTCAGAATCTAACGCCGCACGAGATGAAGACGATCATCACCCGCGCCGGCGAAGGGACGAAGATGGTCTTTACCGGCGACATCAAACAGATCGACCATCCTTATCTCGATGCGCTTTCCAATGGGCTGAGTTGCCTGGTCAGCCGCATGATGGGGCAATCCATCTACGCTCACATCACACTGGAGAAAGGCGAGAGGTCGGCATTGGCGGACTTAGCAAGCGATTTGCTTTAGACTGGTCGAATCAATAACTGCCGTTCTTTCTCAACAACGTTCTTTCTCAACAATGGTGTTGGCGGCATTCTTTCGTCCAAGAACAACTTGTGGTGCGGGCGTCTCGCCTGCACCACAAACACGCGAGGAGCGTTTCCGTCGGTTTGCGCTTCGCTCCACCCTCGGCTCGTTCCCGACAGAATCTTTGTTACTTCACCGCAACCCATCCGGCAAAATGCCCTTTACGCGATCGAGCCAGCCGGGCGAATCGGGCGGTGGCACGGCGGGCGGAGGGGCGGGCTTGGAGGCCACGGTCGGCACGGCTTGAGCGGCAGGCACGTTCTGCATCAGGAAGCGCGGCCAGTAGCCGTCCAAAAGTTTCATGCAGTCACCCACCTGCCCGTTCCGCAAGTTCACGTCGGCCAGGGTAATGATCTTGTAGAGAGCACGCAGCTCCGTCTCGTTGAAGGCTAGGTCGAACAACTGCACATCGTCGGCCCATACCTGGCCCGCTCCCATAAGGTCGATCCGCACGCGCATTTGCGAGAGACCTTCCAAGGGCAAGTCGTCGAACTGCACGATGTATTGGCCCCAAGTCGCGCCGATGGGCGAACCCATCTGGCCGCCGGCGGAGGGCGGTTGGCCGATGGCGGCAAAGCGATAGTAATCGCGGCCCGTCAGCTTGCCTTCGACGGCAAGGCGAAGATTCGGTTGCCGAGCGGCATCGCTCGTTCGCAGCCAGACCGACATCGTAATGCGGCCGCTCTTGGGTGGATTGAACGGCTGACTCACCAAGCAGGCAATCGGCCCATCGCTGGAAATCCGCGCGGAATGCCCCGCCGCGTCGTCGGAAGTGGTATGCCCTTGGGACGTATCCGTGACGATCGAAACACCCGGCCGCTTAGAAACGGTCCAGCCGGGTACCGGCTCGGCCTCGCTCGCTTTGCTCTGAAAACCTGCGTTCGTAAGCACGTTCAAGGGCGGCGGGCTGCGTAAGGCGACGGCGCGCGTACTCAATAGCTTGATGCGTTGAGAAAGCGCGGCTTCAACGTTCTTGGGTAGCGAGACCTGCGGCGACGCGAGGGTTGCCTCGGCCTCGGAAAGTTCCACGGCCACAAGATCGTACGGATCGAGCGTGACGGTCCACCAAAGGCCGTCGGTCTCGGACTTCAATGCAGACTTGCGACTGCCCGGCGATAGCTCGTTCAACGTACAGTTGGCCGAGGCAGAGACGCGGACTTGCGCCGTTGTGGCGAAGGGGGCGTCGTTCACGGCATAGGCATAGGTTTTGCCGCGATGGGTTGCGTAGCGGAATACGACCGAACCGGCGCCGAGGCTATCGGCGGCATCGGCAAATCGGACGGGGGGCAACTGCCGATAGGCGGCCGCCATCGTGCGCAGCGATTCGTCCTGCCCGAGCGGAAGCATCCAGCCGCCGTCGATCAATATTTGCGAATCCATTGCGGCCAAACTTTCGATAAATCGGCGGCGATTCTGCTGGCCGGAGGGAACCGTTTGCGTGAGCAGCCACGAGAAGCTGGCCTTAAACGGACCTTGCTTATCGAACGAGGGAATATGAAGTTCCTGCGGCGGATGAAAAAAGAGACTACCCGATTGAGGCAGACCACGGAAAAAGAACGCCGCTTCCGGCATTTGCGCCAATTCCAAGTCCAACGCCTGGGCGGTCAACTGCCCCGAGGGATAGAACCGTTGCGAACGCAGCAGGACAACTTGGCTATCGTTATGCACCAATCGCAAATCGATCCCCGCGTTGAGGAAGGCCACCACCATCGACGAACGTCGCGGCAAGGCGGGCCGCAACTCGGCCTCCAACTCGGGGCCGGCAAGCATCTCGGCTCCGGCCAAGTAGAGCGGCATATCCGCGCGCACCGCAGCAATTTCTTCCCGAACGCGGCGATAAAATTTTTGGCATTCCGCAGCCCGCCACTGGAGCCACTTCAGCCGATTTTCGTCGTCCGCCAAAAACGCCGCCCGAGCCGCATAGCGCTTTGGGCCGCTGCCGGGCACGCGAACGCCGGCATCGCGCTCAAAGCGTGCAATCGTTGCGTCATCGACGCCCCATTCCGGCCCCGGCAATTGTGCGTATCCATAAGCCGACAGGCGCAAGGCTAAGCCGCGAAAGCTGCGATGCCCGGCATAGCGATGTGCCACTTCGCGGACGGCGGCGAGCATGGCATCCTGCACGCGAGGGTCGAGAGTGTTATAGTAGGGAGCCAAGCCGCGATGCGCGGCGTAGGTCTGACACCAGGTATTGCCGTCACCGCCGATCCACTCGATCCCCCGTGCCGCATCGCCGCCGCGACGACGAATCTCTTCCAAGGCGGGCAACGGCGAGGCAAACTCGAGCGACGGTATCAGTTGTAGCTCTTCGCGATCCATCAAGCGAAGCAGCATTTCCAAGACGTCTTTCGGAAGCGGGTCTTGCCCCGTGGCGAAAAAAACGCCCGAGTCGTACCTGGGCGTCGGGCCGAGGACTTGGCTGGGGTAGATTGCGCTGCCATCGGCGGCGACGGTGAGCATCAGGCCGTTGTATCCGGAAAAATGGAGGTACTCGACGAGTCGCGTGCCGGCTTGGTGAAAGGTTTTCCAATCGTCCAAAGCTCGTCCGCTCCAGGGATCGAGAACCTCGTCGGCCGCGAAGTTTTCCGGCAAGAGCGGCCGATCGATATAAGCGGCCAGCAAGCGTTGATTGTCGCCGACGGTAGACGGCACCGCCGCAGCAGGCAAATGCTCCCATCCACCGAGCAGGCGGATTTTGCCGTAGACGGCCGCCGCGCTATCGCGACGATTCGAGATCAGAACGAGCGGCGCGGAGGTTCTCGGCCAGAAAACGACGCGATGATGTTCCCAATGCGGCGCGGCGTCGCCGATTGCCGCTTCGGCAACATCGATCGCCGCATCGAGGCCGATCGGCACCAGCGAGCCGGTGGCGTTCGCTTCCAAAATACTGATGCCCAACGTTTGCGGCACGTCGCTGGGATAATCGACTTCCAGCACGTGGGGCCGTCCCGCCGTGAGGCCGCCCAGCGTGTAGGCTTCCCAACTTACGTCGGGCGACGACGCATTCGGCTTCAGTTGCGAGACCTCACCCAGCGCGTGCTGAATCGTCGTCCGCATACCGTTGCCCAACGGACCTTTCAAAGATCGCGGAAGCCGTGCCCAGGGCGGCAACTTGACCTTCTCCGACCAATGCGGATTTGCGGGATCGATTTCAACGATCTGGCTCAACTCGCGAGCCTTCTTGGCGGGCGTCGGCCGCTTCGTCGCCAGGACGATCACTTGAACTTTGCGTTCGGCAATCGAACGCTTCCAACGCAACGCAGGCCGCAGTGCCCTAGCCCAGTTGGTATTCTGTTGGACGGTCATGACGACATCGTAAATGCCCTCTTCGCTCGGTAGCTTTATTTTTAACGGTACGCTATCGCTTCCGCCGCTACGAAACTCGTTTGTGTCGGATCGCAAGAGATGTTGATCGGCGGCCGCAAGCAACTGCGTTTGGATTTGCAGGTCCGTGCCGGCGGCGACGGGCAGCAAGTGTGGGATGACTTCCAACTGCAATGTCTCGCCGGGGGAAAAGACCATGTGCGGATGCGCCGTGCGTATCAGAAGCGAATCTCCCGGCGTGCGGCGAATCAAGAGCCGGTTGTCGTTGCCGTCAAGTTTGAAGGTGCGAAAATCAGACGAAATATCCGCCAAGGGGATTTCAACCTGCGGCCCGGTTTGCCGATCGTCGGCGGCGGTCAATTGGACTTGCAGCTTGGCATCCGCCGAGGCCGCCACGATGATATCGACGCCGTCGTAAGCCCGAGGCGAACGCTGGCGAACTTGCAGCCGGCCCTCTTCGATCCACATTGAGCCCGGCTCATCGGCCTCAATGCCGAGTTGACGCGGCTGCGAAACGGCCCCCTGGGAAGCGCCAATCGTCCCTTCCCACATTTTTTCCGTTCCGCCACCCCAAGCAATCCGAACCATCATCGGGTCTGCTGCGTAACAGTATGCAGACATCGAAGACAACAGTAGACAAAAGACGAAACTTATCTTTTTAGGCAGCGATCCGAGGCGACCGGTTTTGGGTTGCTGCCACTTATCAAAACGCGCCCCTGCGTACCGATCATTGTGCGACTGCGAAGAAGCAGGGGCCGGCGCTGAGCATCTGCGAGAGTTCAACTGGAGAGTGCTATTGAGCAAGGCGCCGGCTCCTGCCGCTTCCTCAATCCTTTGGGAGGGAAGTTTGGGAGGTGGCGGCGAGCACTGGAAGGCGGAAGGGGGTACGCGAGGCGTGGAAGGCCGGCAAGCGATAGTTGCTGCACATACCAAGGCTTGCATCTGTGTTTGTTTGTCGTGGTAACTATCGTTTACCTTCCCGCTTCGGACTTCCGCCTTCCTTTTTTTCAATCGGGCAAGAGGACGCACGCCGGCACCGCACCGGCGTGCGTCCGCCGGGCCTAGTTTTCGACGCACTTGCGGACTTCCGTGTCCGGCCATCTTCGGCCTGGATTCTTAATAAAGGGGATATTTCCCATCATGGGAAAATGTTCGGGATTATAGCCACGCACTTGCCGGTGCGACCATCCCTAAAAAGGCATTTTCTACAACTCGACGCGCTCAGGCTGAGCGATTGATAGCATTCCAAACGACCGAGAGGATGGAATCCGGAAGACTGGGGGGGCTGCGCAGAGTTGAACGCCCAATGGACGACAAGGCGGCGAATTTATTGGCTTACACGGCAAAAGCAGGAGGCGATCAGAGGTCGGCAGGGGCGACCAACTATTTACCCCGTTGCAAATTCAGACCGTTGAAGTGTTACCGAATTGCAGACCATTTCAATCGGCCAAGGTATGTATCTACTCGACACCTTCAACCAACACGTCGGGCAGCAGTGGCAGGTCGGCAACGGTGCCCGTCTGGATTGCTTGCGATAACTGCTCGGCCGCTTCGCGGAGTTGTTCGACCACTTCTTGGCAACGTGTGGCGACGTTATTGGCTTCGCATCGGTCGTCCGGCTTGGCATAGAGTTCCGGCGGGGCGGCATCGCGATAGTACCAAGCCGGTGTGCGGATGGCATATTGATCGTTGGGGCCGGAGATCAAGAGGCGATCGCGTAGCTTGTACGGTTCCTCGCGGACAATCGGCAGGAGCGACGCGCCGGTGGGCGACGGCAGCGTGCCAGAAGTGCCGAAGCAATCCAAAACCGTAGCCCAAAGGTCGGATGGCTCCAGCAAAGCGTTGCTACGGACGGCGGCACCCAAACCGTTGGGGAAGCGAAGCATAAACGGAACATGTACCAACTCGCCGTGCAGGGCATGGTCGCAGGCCCCTAACCGCAAATGCTCGCCCAGTGGAAAGCCGCGCGAAGAACAAAGCGTGAGCAGCGTTTCGTTTGCAGCGGGATGCTCGCGCAGGGCTTCGAGCAAGCCTTCGACGCACATATCCAAGAGCGAAATTTGCCCGGCGTAGGCGTGGCGAAATCGCGCCCATTCGCTCCTGTCGCCTTCGGCGTTAAGCATCCGATTGGGCACGGCAGCCGACTCGAGCGGCGGCGGGTCGCCCTCTTGGCGAAAGCGAGACCGCAATTCCAGCGGCGCATCCCAGATCGTGCCCAAACTGCCCAAGTGGCACCAGAGCATGAAAGGCTGCCGCGCCGATTCGAGCCAAGTCAGGATATCTCCGAAGCATCGGGCAAGATGTGTATCTTCATAGGCACCCTCCGCGGCAATCTCCGTTCGTGTTGGCGGCTCGATGGAGAAGCAATCGTCGAACTCAGTCGAAAGCGGATGATCGCGGATGCTAGGATCGTCCGTGAGCAGCGTCGAGCGAACGCCCGCTTTGCGGAGGATCGCCGGGAGCGAAGGAGAACCGACGAGTTCGGAGGTCGCCGCATGTCGGCCTTGCCAGAAGGAGCGATAGAGCCGGTCGAGCTTCGGCGTATCGATCAGCATCTGGTCGAAGACAAACGATTCGGCTGCAAGAGCGTCGATGGCCCGCGTATCGATCCAGGTATTGCCGTACGCCCCCAGATAGCCCGAGTGCAAGCGGTCGATGACGAGGCAGATGGAGTTCACGAGGCCGGAGGTCCGCAGGTGGAAGCGTGGGCGACCGACGGATTATAGTCGGCCTTTGGCAAAAGTTCAACGTCCACACTATTCGACTCTCAATAGGCTCCCTTGCAACCCAAAACCTTCATCGGCGTTCTCCAGAGGAGATTGAGATCGGTCGGCAGGCTTTGATTTCGCACGTACCAAAGATCCATCCGCGACCACTCCTCAAAAGAAACATCGCTGCGACCGCTCACCTGCCAGAGACAGGTCAGCCCCGGCTTAACCGACAGCCGGCGAAGCTGCCAAGGAGCAAAGCGGGCCACTTCGCGAACGTCGAGCGGACGCGGGCCAACGAGCGACATCTGCCCGAGCAGTACGTGGAGCAACTGAGGCGTCTCGTCGAGGCTCGTCTTGCGAAGGATGCGGCCCAAGGTGGTGATTCGCGGGTCGCGGCGGTTTTTGAAGACTGGGCCGGTGCTTTCGTTCTGGACAAGGTGCTTGACCGCGTCGGCATCGAGCCGCATGGTGCGGAACTTAAGCATTTTGAAATTCTGCCCCAGGTGCCCGGCACGTCGCTGAACGAAGAGCGGCTTGCCCCGTGTGGTGATCGTCAACGCGATGAGGACCGTCAGCATCACCGGGGCCAACAGAACGAGCAAGGCCAGCGAACCCACGATGTCGATGGCACGTTTGGCAAGTCGATACCCGACCGATGGATTCCCAGCCGGAGCAACCACGGGCAATCCGGCGGACAAGTAGCGATCTACGAGCGAAAACGACGGCATCGACATGGTGTTCATTTGAATCATCGCGAATTCCTCGAACTGGCATGGGAGGATCGTTGGTGGATCGTAGGTAGAGCAACCAATGCGCCAATTGGCCAGTCCTATCGATTCGTGGCAGTATCGTAGGCATAACCGCTACACACGACGCAAAGGGTTCGATTCTGGCAATACCGCACCCGACAAAGCGTTGCAATTCGTCAACATCGCGCGCTAAAAAGCAACGTGTAACCTACATTTGTAGAGAATCGTGCCGAACTCAAATTTGCAATTTGTACTCCCCTTCCCCACTCGCCCCCCTTCCTCATGGAATTTCTGGCCGCCATCGCTGCAGTTAGCCTGACCGTCTGGGGCCTCGTGCTCTTGCTGCGCGGCGGGCCGCTGGTCGGCTGCTTGCTCTTCTTGCTCACGGCTACTTGCTTCAGCTTTGATTTTTTCAACTTCGATGCCGGCTTCATGAAGCTGACAATCGATCGCGCCTTGTGGGTCGTCGTCCTGTTGCTCTATCTGGTTTGGCGGCAGCGCGGCTGGACCGATCCCAAACCGCCGAGGGCGACCGATAAGGTGGTCTTTGCATTTATCGGCTATCTGGTTCTTAGAACTCTGGCCACCGATGCCCACGGAACCGGCTTCATGCCGATCGTCAACCTGGCGTTGTGGTACATCATGCCGCTGGGCGTCTATTGGATGGTGCGGCAAACGCGCATCGATCATCGCCAAAGCAAGATCATCCTGGCCTCCCTTACGCTGTTTGGCATTTACCTTGCCGCGACGGTGATTGCCGAACGTTTCGAGGCATACTCGCTGGTCTATCCGAGGTATATCGTCGACTCCCTCACCGACAAGAAGCTCGAATTCATCGGTCGAGGGCGGGGGCCGCTCTTGCACCCCATTATCACCGGCATCGAGCTTGCTGCTTGCTGGGCCGCAGTTGTGATGGGCTGGCCGAAGTGCGGCCGCTGGGGCCGCTGCGGCATTTTCGTTATGTCGCTCCTGTTTGCCATCGCTTGCTATAGCACGATGACGCGAAGCGTCTGGATGGGTGCCGGACTGGGACTCGCAATCATCATCGGGTTGAGCATGCCATCCAACTGGCGGATGCCCGCCCTAGGCACCGCGTTGCTGGTCGGCGGAATTTTTGCCGTCGCCAATTGGGAGCAGCTCGTTGCCTTCAAGCGCGATAAAAACCTGACGGCCAGGGAGACCGCCGATTCCGTGACGTTGCGGCCCGTGATGGCCCGCGTCGCTTGGTTGATGGTCGTCGACCGCCCGTTGTTGGGCTGCGGCTTTAACCAATACATGCCCGAACATCTGAACTACCTTGCCGACCGCTCGACGGAACTGGTCTTGGAGAAATCGCGGCCGTACGCACCGCACAATCTGCTTTTGGGTATCGTCACCGAGACGGGCCTCGTCGGGCTGGGGCTATTCCTGGCCGTCTTGGCCTTTTGGACCCGCGATGCTTGGCAACTGTGGCGTGCAACGCATCGGCCGCTGTGGGTCCGGCAGCACGGCCTGTTGTTCATGGCCTTGCTCGCGGCCTATCTCGTAAACGGCACGTTTCACCACATCGCGCTGATCCCGATGTCGAATTTGATGTTGTTCTTTTTCGCGGGAGTGTGTGCATCGTTACGCAACTACCGAGAAACGCCAAGCCCCGCAGGATGATTTCTCGGGGGCTTCAATGTGACGCAGGAAGAGCTTGCGTCGCTCCAGGGCGAACGCACGTTAAATCCCTGACAGGCCAAGGACTTGCGATAGGTACTCGGGATTCCAGCCTGCCATTCGGCGGCGTTTGGCGATACTTTCCTTATCATCGATCTGCTACAGCGTTCTGGCTCGGCCATGCCACGCTCACGCCCTTCCGCAAATGGGATGCTTTCGATCTTGTCGGGCTATTGCTACAATAGACGGGTGCTTGCACCCCAGTTGTCTGGTAGCGTGTTCTGTTTATGGCGATCACCATCGAGCAATTCATCGAGCGGCTCACCGACAGCGGCCTCATGTCGGCCCAGGAGATCGACTCTTTTCACAAGCAGTCGCCCCCCGAGAAGCGGCCCAAAGATGTCCAGCAACTCGCCCAAGCCCTCGTCCAGCAAGGCAAGCTGACCAAGTATCAGGCTCAGGCCGTCTACGAGGGCCAGACCAAGGGTTTGGTCTTCGGCGAAT
>JANXOJ010000509.1 GCA_025353625.1 Planctomycetota bacterium
TTTTTGGTTCCGAGGACAAACGACCACCTTGTCGTTTTCGTCGTACCAATCAATCTCGACTGCATTGCTTATATCGGCATTGCTTAAATCGGGAGCAGGTACGGCAAGGGAGTTCATTTCTTGTCTCTGTGCGGTAGATGACGCAGATAGCCGGAGGTTATGCGAGAGATAGTTTGATTTGTGTCCCGGATGCTAACCGAGATGCCCGTAGTCCATCCGGCAAGAGAGGGCAACCGCTGCAACAGATTATAGCATCCCCCATTGGTATGTCAATGGGATGCCAACAATTGCCCATACCAGCCACCAACAGACACCACCAAAGCGCAATGCAGGACCGCGTGCCGATGATTTATGCATTATCGAACGGTTTTACAAAAGATAGCAGGCAAGAATGGGATCGGAGCCGCCCCAGAACCGGGGGACTTATCGCATGGGTGTTGAAAGGCGGGCGGCAGCCTTTGCGCTGTCCGCCCTTGCCGGCGCGTGGGCCGGTGAGAACGCCGTCAATCCGAAATCTATAATGCCTACCGTGCCGCCATCGCGCAACTTAGCCCGCCGGATGCCGGCAGATAGCACTGCTGTACGTAGTCGGCCACCATCCGATCCGCGCTGAACCGCCACCCTAACGTGCTGATGGAGTTCATCATGCGACGAATCCAATGGCGCGGCAAACCGTCAATATCGCGGTCGTAAAAGAGCGGAATCACTTCCTCGGTCAGCACGCGAAGCAGGTCGGCCCCGTCGCGGGCGTCGGTGATCCGGTCGTCGACGTGCTGCGTTCCCTTGCCGATGGCGAAGCCGTTCGTGCCGTCGAACGCCTCGGCCCACCAGCCGTCGAGGATCGACAGGTTGAGCGCGCCGTTGAGCACCGCTTTCTGGCCGCTGGTGCCGGAAGCCTCAAGCGGCCGCCGCGGATTGTTCAACCAGACATCGACACCTTGGATCAGGTGCCGACAAACGTTGACGTCGTAGTCCTCAACGAAGACGACGCGCTTGCTAAATCGCGGGTCGAACCGCAGATTCGACATCCGCTTGATTAACTGCTTGCCCGGCTCGTCGGCCGGATGCGCCTTGCCGGCGAAAATGAACTGCACCGGAAATTGCGGATCGTTGACGATTTCGGCCATGCGGTCGATATCGTGGAGGATCAAATCGGCGCGCTTGTAGGTGGCAAACCGCCGCGCGAAACCGATCGTCAAGATGTTGGGATCGAGGATGCCGCGGGCTGCTTCAACCGCTTCGTCGCCCTCACCGCGGCGGCGACACTGCCGACTCACGCGACGGCGGACGAAGGCCATCAGCCGGTTCTTCAGCGCATAGTGCATCTCCCAAAGCTCGCCCGGATCGATGTCGTAAATGCGTTCCCAGATTTCCGGATTGGCTAGCCGCTCCATCCAACCGGGCTCAAAATTGCGATCGTAAAGCTGCATCATCTGGTAGGAAAGCCAAGTGGGGATATGCACGCCGTTGGTGATGTGGCCGATGGGAATCTCCTCTTCGGCACGCCACGGCCAAAGGTGTGCCCACATCCGCCGCGACACATGACCGTGCAGGTTGCTGACGGCATTCGCGCGACGAGAAAGCTTCAGCCCCAGCACCGTCATGCAGAACGTCTCATGCTCGTTCTGCGGCTCTACCCGTCCCAAGCCCATCAACTGCTCGAACGATATGCCCAACTCGTCGCGGAGCGGGCCAAGGTGTTCCTCGATCAAATTGCGATCGAAGCGGTCGTGACCGGCCGGCACCGGCGTGTGCGTGGTGAAGACCGTCCGGTGAGCCACTTCGCGCAGGGCAACTTCAAAACTCATGCCGTCTTCTTTCATCCGCTGGCGAACGGCCTCGATCGTGGCAAAGGCACTGTGCCCTTCGTTCAAGTGATAGACGCCGGGCGTAATGCCCAAGGCCGCCAGGGCGCGTACGCCACCCACGCCGGCCACCAGTTCCTGGCGAATCCGCACGCGATTATCGCCGCCGTAAAGGCGCGACGTCAGGTCGCGATCTTCAGGGCTATTGCCGGGTACGTCGCAATCGAGTAGGAAAAGCCGCACGCGACCGACCCGCATGAGCCACACCTTGGCTAGCAGCCGACCGGTGCGGGTATCAATTTGCACCGTGACCGGCTTGCCGTTGCGATCGCAGGCAGGTTCCATCGGCAGATTTTCGACCTTCGTGTCGAGGTACTCTTCCTGTTGGTAGCCTTGCTCGTCGAGGTGCTGCTTGAAATATCCCTGGTCGTAGAACAGGCCGCAGGCAACCAGCGGCACGCCCAGCGCGCTGGCGCTCTTGATGTGGTCGCCCGACAAGACACCGAGGCCGCCCGAGTAAATCGGCACCGACTCGTGAACGCCAAACTCGAGGGAAAAATAGGCCACGGGATGCGAGCCGAGGACGCCGGTGTTGTTCCGCGCCCAGGTGGGCTTCTCGCTCATGTATTCCTTGAGGCGGCGATAGGCTTGATTGATGCGGCTATAAAGGGCCATTTCGGATGCCCGCATTTCCAGCCGTTCGGGCGTGAATTCCGCGAGCAGGGCAATTGGGTTGTGGTCTAACTGCCGCCAGCGAATGGGATCGAGGTCGCGGAACAAGTTGACGACTTCGTGGTTCCAACTCCACCAAAGATTTTTGGCCAAGGAATTGCACTTTTCAAAAAGTGCTTCCTCGGTATGGCCATAGAAATTCACCGGTTCGATCTCGCTGCTGGCAAGTGTCTCAATCCGAGTCATTTAATCCCGCCCCTAATTCTAAGGAAGCACTGTATTAGAAAAACCGCAAATGCAATAGGCGATTATACGCGATGTTGCCCTAAAAAAACTAGCGGAAAGTGGCAACGATCTTGGATAAATATGCCAAGAAGAAGCTTTGCCAACATAGCTTGCATAAAACACAGAAATTGCCTATTATACGAGGCTTCGTTAATGTCAAATTTGATGGTTCTTACAAGATCGACTGCGAAGCTGTCGGAAAACAGAAGAAAGCGCGACAACATTGTCGCACTTTAATCGCGGCAGACAGCTCGCGTCAGCAAGGAGATTGTGTATATGTCGGACAAATCCGAAGTTCAGGTTCATTGGCACGAACAGGCCGTCTCTCGTCCCGAACGCGAAAAGCTCAATGGGCACTCAGGTTGCGTCGTTTGGTTTACGGGCCTCAGTGCTTGCGGCAAGAGTACGATCGCGAATTTGATGGACCATAAGTTGTGGTCGGCTGGAGTCCACAGTACTGTCCTCGACGGCGACAATATTCGTCACGGATTGAACGCGGCACCGGGAATGCTCAAGGAGCGGCACGGTGAGGACTATGCAAAACGCTTCGGCCTGGGCTTCTCGGCCCAGGATCGCGAGGAAAATATTCGCCGCATCGGTGCGGTTTCCAAGCTGTTTGCCGAAGCGGGAATTATTGCCATCACCGCTTTCATCAGCCCCTATCGGGTCGACCGCGACCGCGTTCGTGCTAGCATGGCCGCCGGCGATTTCGTCGAAATCTTCGTCGATGCGCCTCTGGAAGTCTGCGAAGCACGCGATCCCAAGGGCCTTTATAAGAAGGCCCGTGCAGGCGAATTGAAGGGCTTCACCGGTATCGACGACCCCTACGAAGCACCGGAAAAAGCCGAGCTCGTTCTCAATGCAGGGACGAAATCGGCCGACCAGTTGGCCGACGAAGTGATTGCCTACCTACGCAAGTCCGGCAAGGTCAAGGGGTAAGCCTTCTGCCCCGTTGGGGCTATGGCTCTTCCGGAACCATAGTTCTTGCAGTTGACACCACCCAGGCCAGGGCGATAGAGTGAAGGGTCGCGGAGCCGTCCTTCTTTGCAAAAGGCGGCTGCGCGGCTAGGGGACCAATACACGGAAGTCATGCGGGAGCAAGGATGTTCCCTGCCCGAACGATTTGCCGACTCGGAAGCAAGGATTGCCTCCAGTGGCAAGCAAGGGAGACTCCCATGGACGAATTGTGGGTAGCGCAGCACGTCTCGCCGGAACTTCTGGCCATCCTTCCCGAGACACTGGCCGATGCCGAGGCCCTGGCCGCATCCATCGAGCGAGCGGTCCAGGCGGAAACGTCGGGCGGCGTCGCCAATCTGGCGGTCATCGTTCGCAACGACCGCATCTGGCTGCACGGGAGTTGTTCCAGTTTTTATTGCAAGCAGTTGGCGCAACATGCGGCCATGACGATGCTCAGCGCGGTGCGATTGACGAACTGCATTGAGGTTGATTGACGTCTCGGCCTCATTTGTCTTCCGCCTTTACCGCTTCTTTCTTCGCCGTCTCGGCCGACTTCTTGGCTTCTTGCTCGGCACGCTGCATCAGCATTTTAATGGTCGGTGCGTAGCGCCCTTCCGGATCGGCTTGCAGCGCACCGGTGAGAGATTCGATCGCTTTCGAGAACTCTTTTTCCATCATATAGAAATTGCCCTTGACCGTCAGGCCCTCCTGGGTTTGCGCGGCGGAGATGCCGGAAAGAGCGATTGCCTTGTCGAGCGTCGATTGCGCTTCGTCGAACTTCTTGCTTCGAGCGAGCATACTCGCGTTCTGAACGATGGTGGCGAAGGCATATTTATTCTTCAAGCCCGCCTTGTTGTCGGCATCGAGCTCGACGATCTCCTTCCGCCACTTGGCAATCTCGGTTAATGGTATTTTGGAACCGCCGACCATCATCAGCTTTGAATTGGCTTCGATGATTTGATCCAGAAGTTGGGCACGGTCCAAGCCTTCGGCCTTTTCGACGGAATCGAGATTCTTGGCGATGAATTCCTGCGCCTCAACGGATGGCGCGATCGATTTGATCAGGCCCTTGATGCGCTCCGCCTTCTCGCTCTCGGGGGCCGCTTCCAGGGCCTTCTTGAGGCAGGCCAGCGTCGCCGCTAGGTCTTTTTGGACGTTCTGATACTGTCCTTGAATGAAATAGATATTTTGCTTTTGCTCGCCGGTGATGCCAGAAATTTCCAAAGCTTTGTCGAGCGTCTCAATCGCCTCGGCATACTTCTTATCGGCGCCCAGTTGTTCGGCCTCCATAATTGCCAAGCGGCACTCGTACTTGTTCTTCAAGCCGGCCTTGTTGTCGGCATCGAGTTCGACGATCTCCTTGCTCCAGTCCTTTAGGTCGTCGGTCGGGTTGCTTAACTTGTCGTAAGCGGCAACGAGTTGATCGAGCAGTTTGGCGCGGTCCAGCCCCTTGGCCTTCTCCAACTCCGACTTCGTTTTCAATACGCCGTCGTAAATCTTGGAAAACTCGCCCAAGTGGGCCATATATTTCTCCGGGCCGTCGGCTCGATAGCCGGTATGGGCGATCACCTGCCCCTCCGCATCGAGCATCAGCACCGTGGGGAAGCCGCGAACTTTGTACTCCTTGGCCAGCTTCGCATTCTGCTCCTTGAGCTCATCGGAAATCTTCGTTTGACGAGGATAATCCAACTCGACCAGCACGAATTGCTTGGGGGCTTCCGTTTGGAACGCTTCCTTATCGAAAACTTCCGCCTTGAGCTTCTTGCACCATACGCACCAATCGGAACCGGTGAAATCGACCAGCAGGAATTTCTTTTCGGTCTTGGCCTTGGTCTTGGCGGCATCGAAATCGGATGTCCAAAGACTCTCCTCGGCCCGAACGAAGCCGGTACACACGCTCAGAAAAACCGACATCGAGACCAGACACACCGGAAGAATACGACGCACGTTCATGACAAACTCCTCGGTAGCAGAAAGGCTGAAAGGGAAAATCGACTGGGGATATCGAAAGCGGGAGCGGTCCCGATCCGCGACGATCCACAAGGTTGATCCACGCGAGGGAGATTATAGCGGATTGGCGGCAGCCTCGTCAACGACATAAGAATTGCCGTAATAACCCGACGCGCTAGCGAGAGAACGTCGCGGGGAATCCCTCCCCTCACCCGGCCACCCACGGCTTCCGATCCTCGCGTCGAAATAGCTTCATCGCCTCGACATTATCGACCGCCTCGGTCTTTGCATCAACGTGCAGCTTCTGCCCGCCGGTGCGGTAACTCATGGTGGCATAATGCACCAAAAGCGCGCTGCGGTGGCCTTCTTCCACATCCGCGCTGGGCGGCTGCCGCGTGCGGATGCTATCGACGAAGTTCTGCGTATGGTCCGGATCGACCGGCTTACCGTACGATCGATCGATGAGCGTCGGCTGCTCGCGGCGCGGACGGGCGAAGACCTGGAAGCCCGCCCCGTGGGGACCGATGATCATCACGCCCTCGCTGCCGTAAATCTCGATCCGCGATCCGCATTGCGGCCAGTGCGGAAATACATCGCCGTTGCGAACCGCCGTTGAAACCCGCGTCATGTAGGGTGTATAAAGCGTCAACTCGAACGTCATGATCAGCGCATCGAACTCGTAGGTTGCAACGAACGTGTCGGGCGTTTCGTTTCCGCCGGGAGCGTCGAAGCGGCCGCCTTGCGCGTAGACCGATTTCGGGTAGTCGAGGCCGCAAAGCCATCGGGCCAGGTCGAGTTGGTGGACGCCCTTGACTGCAATTTCGCCACTGGAATACTGCCAGTATCCGGTCCAATTGTTCTCGCGGTTGACGTTATAGGCCGTCATCGGCGCGGGGCCGTTCCAACTATTCCAGTCGAGGCCGGGCGGAGCGATGCTATCGGGCACGGCTAAAAAGTTGTTCTGCCCGGACTGTTCGTAGACCCGACAGAAGTGAATCTTACCCAGCTTTCCGGCGGCGATATAGTTCTTGGCTCGCGTGCCATAGTGGGAGCTGCGAGCGGCCAGATCGACGGAGACAATCCGCTTGTGCTTCCGCGCGGCCTCGACGGCCGTACGTCCTTCCGCCGCGTTTTGGCTCAGCGGTGCCGCGACAAAAACGTCTTTACCTGCCCGACATGCCCAGGCCGTAGCGAGGCAGTGCCAGTGGTCGGGCGTGGCAATAACCAGGGCATCGACCGTGGCATCATCCAGGGCCTTGCGGAAATCGGTTGCCGTTTTGGGGGCCTTGCCGCCTTGCACTTTGGCCACGCTATCGGCGCGGGAGTCCAGAAGGCTGCGATCGACGTCGCATAGGTAGGATACGCGACAGTCGGGACGTTGTGCAAAGGCAGTCGCCAGCACCTGGCCCCGGTTTCGTAAGCCCACGACAGCAATCGAGAGCCGCTCGTTGGCGGGTGCCGCTCGAACGGATGCCGGATTGGAAAGCAGCGTCAGCCCCGCCGCGGCACCGATGCCGGCCGCTTGCGAGCGACGAAGAAAATCGCGTCGATCCATGGGATACTCCTTGAAAACATCAAATCCGTCTGCCGCTAAAAGATTATAGCGAGTTTGCGGAGACTCTTGTATAGACGCCCGCAGCTTCGTCGACGAAGCACTACCCTCGGCCGCACTTTCGCCGTATCATATAATCGGTACGATAACTGCACACTTTCATCGAACATTCTCCATGATCCGACGTTGTTTCTTGCTTGTTGCCGCGACTTGGCTTGGCAGTTCTTCACTCGCTCATGCTGCCGGCGGGCCGGAAAGCGTGCTGCTGGTGGTCAACAGCCAAAGTGCCGATTCCAAGTGCATTGCCAACTATTATATGGCACTGCGACACATCCCGGCCAATAACGTGCTTTTCCTTTCGTGGGATCCGACGTTGGATTCGACCGATGTTGCCACGTTTCGTCAGAAAATTCTCGAACCGGTCATGCGCGCGGCCCTCCTCCCTATTCCCGGGCGGCAGATCGATTACGTGGTTTACTCCGCGGGGTTTCCCTGGGGAATCCGGATCGAGGACGACATTACAAAGCTCAAGGATTTCCTCAACAAAATGGAACCTGCCACCGACGCCAAAACGCCGGAGGAGACGGCAAAAGACAACGCGGCCCAGAAGATTCGCGCCGAGCTTCTCGGCACGCTCAAGTTTGCCACGCCCGTCGGCTCGATCAATGGCATGACGTACCTTTGGCAGATGGTCCTGCCGGGCCAGTTCTACCTTTCGCCCAGAAGCAATTGGTATTCGCGAACCGGCGCGGTCGAGCAAAAAGACCAGCCGACGCTGGCATTCTCCAGCGCACAAGCCTTTGGGCCGCGCGGCGAGTTGTCCGCCGGGCCGGGGCGTCACTACGTCCTTTCGATGGTGCTGGGCGTGACGTCGGGACGCGGCAATAAAGTAAGCGAAGTGATTAACTACCTCAAGCGCAGCACGGCTGCCGATGGCACGCATCCCAAGGGCACGATCTACTACATGAAGAACGGCGATGTCCGCTCTACTACCCGCGACCGCGACTTCCCTGCGGCCGTCGAGCAACTCAAGGCGTTGGGTGTCAAGGCGGAGATAGTGAATGGAACCGTTCCGAACAAACCGGACGTGCAAGGCGTAATGGCCGGAGTGGCCGACTTCGTCTGGAATGCGGCGGATAGCACGATTCAACCGGGCGCGATCTGCGAACACTTCACAAGCTTCGGCGGAGACATGCGTGCCAAGGCGGAGCAGACGCCGCTGTCGGTTTTTCTTCGCTACGGTGCGGCGGCCGCCAGCGGCACCGTCACCGAGCCGTTCGCGATCGCGCAAAAATTTCCCTCGGCCTCGTTGCAAGTCCACTACGCGCGAGGATGCACGACCGCCGAGGCATTCTATCAATCGGTCCAGTGCCCGTATCAACTGCTGATCGTCGGCGACCCGCTTTGTCGGCCTTGGGCTAACATTCCTGAAGTGACGGTGTCGGGCGCGACTCCTGGGGCGTCGGTACGTGGCACATTGCACTTGGAACCCAAGGCCCGCTTTGCCGATAAGACCGAGGCCGATCATTTCGAGCTTTACCTCGACGGCATGCAAATTCGCCGCTGTGCGGTGGGCGGCGTCCTCGATTGCGATACGCAACGGATGGCCGACGGCGCCCACGAACTGCGCGTCGCGGTGGTCTCCAAAGGGCTCGTGCCGGCGCACGGCGAGGCGTTTGTCGCCATCAACTCGCAGAATCATGGACACTCGATCGAAGTAAGAGCCGATCCGCCCAAGTACGTCTCGCTCCATAAGCCGCTCGTCATTACGGCCAAGGCGCCGGGTTGCACGGCCATTCGCGTAATGCACGCCACGGCGACTCTCGGCGAGATTCAAGGCGAGGATGGCAAAATCGACATCGATCCGCAGGTTATTGGACGCGGGCCGGTTCGCTTGCAGGTCGTTGGCGTTGGCAGCGGCGGCCTCAAATCGAACGTCTTTGCACAGCCGCTCGACCTGGTAATTGAGGAGTAATCGTGAATAGGATTCCCGGCAATGCGATTCCCAGCGAACTGCTGCACGAAGATTACATGCGGCTGGCCTTGGCCGAAGCTCACGCGGCTTTCCAGGAAGATGAAGTGCCGATCGGTGCCGTGATTATCTGCAATGGCCGCACGATCGGCAGTGCGCACAACCAGCGGGAGCAACTGCACGATCCGACGGCCCACGCCGAGATGATCGCCATTACCCAGGCGGCTGAATCCCAAGGATCGTGGCGGCTAGATGGGTGCATTCTCTATGCCACGCTGGAGCCTTGCCCGATGTGTGCCGGCGCGATCATCCAGGCGCGGATTCCGATGGTGGTCTATGGCGCGGCCGATCCCAAGGCAGGAGCCGTGCGAACGCTTTATAACCTTCTGGACGACTCCCGCCTGAACCACCGCTGCCAGATTGTCCCCGGCGTACTTGCGGAGCCGTGCGGACAGATCCTATCGGAATTTTTTCAGCAGCAACGGCGGCTGGGAAAGAAGTAAAGAAGTAGTGAAGTGATTCATCGTGAACGGAATCTGCCCTACGGCTTTTCACGAGGAGAATCAA
>JANXOJ010000518.1 GCA_025353625.1 Planctomycetota bacterium
CGTCGGGGTGTTCGGCCAGCACGATGGTGAAGGTGGGGATGGCCTTATCGTACTTCTTCATGGCCGTGAAGAGCATGCCCAGTTGCAGCGTGGTCAGGGAGTCTTGGGGTTCGAGCTTATGGAGCTTTTCGAGTTGCTCCACGGCCGCGTCGAGCTTGCCCAGATCGGCCAGCAGCACGGCACGGTCGCGCATGATGGCCGTCAACGTTGGCTTGGCCGCCAGAATTTTCTCAATATCGGACAATGCCTTGGCCTTTTCGCCGATGCGCTGATAGAGGGCCGCCCTAAGCCCGAGCGCGCCCAAGTTGCTTGCATCGGTGGTCAGGGCTTTGTTGACTTCGTCCAAGGCTCCTTTGAAGTTCGACTGCGAGACCATGATTTGGGCCTTCGTCATGGGGAACTCGACATTGTTTGGATCGGCGCTATGTCCTTTTTCCAACGCGGCCAATGCGTCGTCGAATTTCTGCATCTTGATCAGGACCATCGCCTTGAGCTGATAGGTTACGGATTGACCGGGGTCGGCCTCTGCCGATTTGTCGAGATCGGACATCGCCGCGCCGTATCGTCCCAGATCGGCAAGCGTTGCACCGCGCGCCCGTAGAACCGAAGCATTGCCGGGCAGCGCGCGGACCGCTTCGTCTAAATCGCCCAGCCGCTGTTGCATCGACTTGCGCGTCGACGCTCGCAGTACCAACGCCTCGGCCCGCATGGCTGCGTCATCATCGCTGAGCGCGATTGCCCGATCGAGCGCGTCGGCGGCCTGCTTGGCATCGCCGGCGGGCATCAGGTTCAGCCTCGCAATCAAATACTGGGCCTGTGGCTGCTTGGCGTTGACCTTCACGCCCCTCTCCAGATCGGCCAGGGCGTCCTTACGCTGCTCCTGCCAGTTGCCTTGGGACGCGGCTGCGCGGAATGCCTTCGTCGCACCAAGGCTGCCCCGCTGCACCAAGGCCGAGGCCATCAGATCGTTGGCAAAAGCCGAGTTGCCCTTGTCGAGGCCCTTCTTCAGCGCGCTTTCGCAAAGCTGAATCACCTCGGAAAAGTCGCCCGTACTCTGGGCGCCTAGCTTCAGTTGCGTCGCCTTGTCCAGGTCGTCCTGCCCATTGTCGGCGGCGCGGGCAACCGCCGGGCTAAGTAGAGCGGTGCTCGCGAGAATGGCAAATGCCGACATCACGGCAAGAGGTCGAAGACGTTTGAGCGACGGCATGGCAGGGTACTCCGCAGAAAAAGGATGCAAACCGTTATTATAGGCTGGATTGTAGTGAGAATCGAGGGCAGTCCGCGGCAATGTAACGGGCAAAGATTCACAACCGGGTGCTTTTTCAAAGCCAAAAGTTCGAGTGGCTTCGCTACAATTTGGCTGGTAATCCCGGTCTATCCGAATCGGCCCTCCCGAAAACTAAGCGTTGACATAGAACTAAGACAATAACCACGAAAGGCACGAAGATCACGAAAGAATGAAAAAACGGGATGGCTTGGCGTTCCATGTAGATATTAACTTCCCTAATTCTTCCTTTTCATATCCTTCTTCTTCCTATCCTTCATTTTCGTGCTTTTAGTGTTTTTCGTGGTCCAAAAAACATCCATGAAGAAACTGTCACTCGACCTTGACTTGACCATGCCCATCGAGACTAGTGCTTCGCCAAAGCCAAACGTTCGAGTGCCTGCTACTTGGGTTTTGGCGGCTCCATCTCCGGGCTGCCAGCGTCCACCAGCAAGTATCCAGCCCAGAAAAATGGGTGGGATGCCTTGAGGCTCGGCCCGGCGGACGGTTGTTCGGTCGTTGCGCGCTTGATTCTCGGTTCCGCCTCGGGGTTCAGCCGCGCGTCGGAAACGACCTGGACCGCGCGCTGCCAAGCGTCGGCGGGCGTGGTATACGGCAGTTCCTGAGTGAACTCGCGGATCAGATCGAGGCTCGATTGTCCTCCGCTTCGCCAGCGGCTGAGCAGGATCGTCCGCGTGCCGGTCGCCATCATGCCGCACAGGCTAAGGAAAACCTCGTTACCGGCACCCATCGAATCAACGGTCGCTCCCCGGCTTGCCTTCCGCCCCGCATCGGATCGCTTCAACGCGCCTTCGCTGGCCGTATGATAGCCGGGCAGAATGACTTCATCCGGCCCCCGACGCGGCAATACAAGCCAATCGCTCAGCGGTACGCCGGCCTTGCTGCGGTCGGCGGGGATCGGTGCCCAGCCAAAGGGGTCGGTCTCGGCCGCCGCACTCAGTTCGTCGAACACGAGCAGGCGATCGATGAAGTTGGCACAAAGCGGTGCGGCGGCGGGCAGTGGATTCTTTAGAGCGGTGCAATTTCGCAGACTCTTCGTCAGGTCGCCGACGGTGGCCGTTACCGCTTCGTCGTCCAGCTTGGGATGCAACTTGCCCACGACGATCGCCGTGCTGCCTTGGCGGTGTGCAATGCCGATATTGGAAACGGCCAACGCGGCAGTCGGCGCGTAACGGATGCGATATCGCGAGATCAACGACCGGCCATCGGCCTGGACGTTCAACGCCTCAAAGGGGACGTACCAAAGCAACCCGTCGGGCACGACAATCAGTTCATCGAATTTGGTGGTGAAATCGGCGCGCGAGCCTTTGAGCAGACCGTTCAACAACTCTTGCGACGATTGACGCCATTTGGTCTCGGCGAGGTCTTTCGCAGTAAGCTCGTAGTTCTGCGAGATGTTGCCCATATCGCGGAGGAACGTCGACGTCTGCTTGGCGAGCGTTTGCGGCGACACAGCCACGGGCCAATCGATGTAGCGTTCGCTGGTAAGCAAGAACGCATACATGTTGCGGCTCGTGGCAAAGAAGACCAGCATGGCATGACCCTTGGGCAGTGCTTTTTGTATCTCGGCCATGGATTTTACTGGCGGAAAGGCCAGCGCGGCCGGGTCGCGGCGGACGGCCATTTCGCGCAGCACAAGCTCTTGCCGACGACCCAAGGTTGCCAGCGCGGCCATGCCTGCGGCCAGCTTCTTGGACTTCTCCGAGTTATCTTGAAGCAACGGGATGGCCGCTAATTCGCGCCGCAACGCCTGGGCCTGGTCGCTTACGTCCTTGTAACCGGGATAGCGCGTCAGCAGGTCTTGTCGCTGCAAAAGTGCCGCCGCTGGCAGCAGTTCTTTCGGCCCTTCCAAGACCCAACGCAGCGATTCCAACCGCCCGCCCAAGGCGAGATGCGAAAGGAAGCGATGTCGCCGCGCCCGATCGGCCACCTCCAGTGCAAGCTCGTGCTCCTTGCGCGCGACGGCCGCCTCGAACCAGTGTTCGTAGGCCAGCCCGTGCGGTTCCATTAGCACGGCGAGCGACTCCATCGGGTCGGTCAGCCAGTCGGCCGGTTGCGGATCGCGGAGGACCGTTTGGAACAAATCGACCGCTGCTCGCGCCGCGCTGACGGCCGCGTTGCCTCCGCCGGTATAGTAGTCGTCAACGTTTTGAATGTGAAAGAGCCACAGCGAACCTTTTTGCCGCATGAACGCCATCGCCTTGCCGAGGTTCGCGTCGGCATCGGCGATCTTGCCGGCCTGATAGAGTGCTGCGGCATGGAGAAAATTCCGCCGCGCCCCGATCCGCCCGGAGGCCATCGACTTATTGCCCATCGCGCCGCGGGCATCTTCCAACGCGGCCAGGGCCAGTTGCGTTCGCCCTTGGGCGATCTGGTTTTCAGCCGTCAGCATCAAGAGCGACGCATAGAGATGCCGATAGTGGCCCGCTTTGGCCCAGGCCGTGGCCTGCACCAAGGGCGGAAAAAGGCCCTTGCCGTTGGCCAGTATATGATTGAGGGCACCGTAGCGAAACGCTTCTTCCATCACCGCTACGTCCGGGATGTGGTTGATATCGGCGTAATAGTACGACGCATAACTGGCCTCGTCAAAATGTTGCGCCGCCTTGGCGAAATCGTTGGAGGCCATCGACAAACGCCCAAGTTCCAGGTGTGCGATGGCGGTCAGCGGATGCTCGAACTCCCCCTGGGCAATGGTCGACTTCTGCAACGGTGCCAGGGCCTGCGCCCCACGCCCGCCGGCCGACAAGGCCAATCCCAATTCGAGATTGATCCAGGCCTCCGACCAATGGTTCGGCGGGCCGGGCCGACGCTGCAAGTTGGCGATTAGGCTATCGAAGAGCGGGTCGTGCGCGGCGAGCGGCCCCAGCAACTCGCCTCGGCGGCGAATGGCCAGCGTCGTGCATCGCAAAATCTCGGCCGGCTCAATGGGAAACTGCGTCGCCGTGTTCACCATCCCGCCCGATTTTAGTGCAGGCGATGAATCGATGCTCCCCTGGCCCAACAGCATCGTGGCGGGGAGCGATCCCAAAGGCGCCATCGGCTGCCTGACCTGCCAAGGGGGCGCGCGGCGGTTGCCGATGTCGCGTACAATCGGCCTAAAAACGACTTGCACCAGCCAATTGGGAAAGACCTGATAGATTTCCAACGCTGCGGTATAATGGCCCAGTGCCTCGGGGTACATGCCCATCTGGTAGTAACATTCACCCTGCATCGTCTCGTAGCAAATCGAGTCGATCCAGCGCGACTGGGTGGTCTTGATCGCGCTGCGGCTATCGCTGCGAAACCGTTCCAGGGCAGTTTTATAATCGCCATCGTGGAATTCCGCGAAGGCCGCGTGATACGTCTTCGTCGGAACGGTGCGGTCGTTCAACTGTGCCGAAGCAGATTGCGGGCCCAGTAGCATCGCTACGATGCCCACAATATCGAACACTCCCCACACCCGAAAACCGGAAATAGGGTGTCGGTGGATATTCCATGGCCTTTGAAAAGCGGAGGCAAGCCGCCGCACTCCAATGGGCGTGCAACCATCCCTTGCTGCGTACCAACGCAACCCGTTTTGACGGAAGAACATACGCGGCATCCTTAGTTTCTCTTCTCCGGCCCCACTCTTGATCTTACTAGCTTTGCCGGGCAATTTCCAGTCCGGGTGTTTTGCCCGCAGTCCTTGCGCATGAAGCATGAAGGTGCACCATGCGACGCTTAGGCAACGTAAAAAAGGTTTATCCGACCGAAGCGAGTCATTGAAACGCTGCTTCAGCTCGCGGCTTTCTTCAGGAGTGCGGCGATCCGTGCCTCGGTGTCGGCAGACCATTCCAGGAGCGCGAAGGCGGTCGGCCACATGCGGCCGTCGTCGAGGTTTGCCGCGTGCATGAAGCCGAGCGTGGCGTACCGCGTTTTGAACTTCGCCCCGCTTTGGAAGAAGCAGACGATTTTGCCCTCCTTGGCGTAGGCGGGCATACCGTACCAGAGTTTTGCCGCGAGGGCCGGCGCGGTGTCGGCGACGATCCGGTGCAGCCGCTCGGCTAGGACGCGATCGGATGCCGGCATGGCGGCGATCTGTGCCAGCACGGCGCATTCATCGCGCGCCGGCCCCAAGTGTCGGCCCGTGGCGGCCTTCAATTCCTGGGCACGCTCGCGCATCGCGTCGCGCTCTTCTTTCGTGAATCCCAAAGCGGTTTTGCCGATTGCCGTTTTGCCCTTGGCCGATTTTGGCGTGCCCTTGGCACGCGCCGGTATGCCGGCCGCTTTCTTCTTGGACATCAGCGTCTCCCTTTTTGAATTGCGTTCGCTGCGGAGGCCTCGAACGTGCCAATACTATCCGCTGCATATCGGCGCGGCAACTGCGCGGTAAGTTCGATGCCGTGCTGCTTGGCCAAGTGCGAAATCAACGCACCGTGATTCGGTGCGGCGAACTACTGCGGCATGACTCGCTTTTTCTGCTCGCCATCGAGGACTTTCTCGTAGACCACCCCGTAGACCTCGACCGACTCGATGCTCCGCTCGGGTGTGTTGGTGATCCGTCCGTAGGCTGGCCCGGCGGCCTGGCTGATGTCGCGGATCTGCTTGCGCTGGGCGGATGTGATCGTCGCTGTGACCGGCGCCAGGCGATCGTAAACGTACTTCCGCACCCAGCCGGCACCAAAAGCGGCTTTGTATTCGTCGGGCACCAGCGCGATCAGCACCATGTTCATCGCGTTCTTGTAGCGAAGCAGTTCCTTCTTCGTCTCGGCGGCTTTGCCCTTGTAGAGACCGTAGAGCCGCTTATCGGCTTCGATTTTCGTGTGCTTGTACTTCATGCGCAGTTGATCGTACTCCTCGATCCGGCCCTCTAGCTCACAGATCTTGGCTTCAACCGCGAAGACGGTCTCCTCGAACCGGTCGCGGAGCGTCGCCAGTTTGTCGGCCGGCAGGCCGGCCTCGGTGACGATCAGGGCGAACGTCTCGCGGTAGGTAAATTCGCCAGGATTCTCGACGAAGCGCACGGTCGGCTTGGGCTTCACCACGTCTTGCGGCCCCGGGACTTTGCCCTCCCACGCTTTGCCAGTGAGGGCCTTGTAAATGGTCGTGGCGATCACCGTCGCTCCGGCCGTGTTGGGATGCAGGCCGTCGGGCAACAATTCCTTCTTGCCGCGGAGCGGCGTCGTCAAATCGATCACGTCGCAATCCAACTCCTTGGCGACCTGCTGGATGGTGGCAATGATCTCGGCGTACAGAGCCTCGCGTTTCACGGCCCACGGCGGCGTGCAGCAAAAAACGCGGGGCTTGCTGGGCAGTTTGCGGTATTCCAGAACGAGTGCCTTGTAGTCCCGCTGGAACTCCGCCTTGGCCCCTTCGTGGACCGCCTCGCCGTCGTTGGTGCCCAGCATGATGATCACCGCGTCGGCGCAGAGGGCTTTGGACTTCGTGAACTCCGGCCAGCCCCAGTAAGGGCGGCGAGCGCTCTTCAGCGCCTGCGAGTAGCTCTTGCCGTAGTTGCGGACGTCCCACGTCCCGTCCAACATGCGGTCGAGTTGATCGGGCCAGGCCCAACCCCCATCGGCCCCCACGCCCTGTGTGATGCTGTCGCCAATGCAGGCCGTGCGAATCGGCGGCTTGCAGTCCGAGATATTTACCGGTGCGATGGGATCGGCCGCCCGAGCGGCCGACGAGAGCCAAACGACCGCCAGCCAAGTCAACAACCAACGCCTGCCGAGAAACATAATCGGTGCTTTCATAATGGAAGTGGTGGTGGGCAACACGAAGATCAACGACCTTTACTGCTTGCGGGTTTGTCCTTCTTCATTGCCTCAGGCGGGGCCAGCTTGGCTGCGGCCGCCTCATCTTCGGCCAGCCGCTCGGCCTGAACAGCCGGATCAAAATCGTAACGGCCCGGCACCTGTTGCCCCTTCGGTGTTTTCAGATGGCGGTGGATTCGGCCCTCGCAGACGGCCAGCAGTGCCTGCACGCCGTCGTTGGTGTTCCGATGCGGTTCGCCGAACATCTCGTCCCAGCAAAGCTTGGCCCACAGGTACTGGTTGTCGCCATAGCCATCGTAGGCCAGGCGGAAGGGCGCATCGCTCGTCCGTGTGCCGTCGGTGCTCGGCAGGCCGTCGACAACCCAGCACCACGTTGGGCCTTTGTTTTGTTGCCAATCCAACCATAGCCGCCGCGACATCGTCTGCAAACACCTGCGGCCGATTCGCTTCTTGTCCTCCGACAGCTGGTTCCATTTGTAGAAGATCGACTTCGGACTGCTCGGATCTGGATCGGGATGATACTTGAATAGCGTGTTGATGATCGACAGCCCGTCCCACGCGCCGTGCAATGCCGGCACGTTCTTCCAGCCGATGAACAACCCGCCAGTATACAGGATCTTGCCCTCTTTGACGATTCGGATGTCGGCCTGACGGCCGCCGATTTGCTTGCCGAGGCTCTCCAGGTAGTCGAGACTCGGCGGATCGAGGTAGCGGTCCTCGGAGTTGATGATCGACGGCTCCGTCAAGAGCGTACAGATCAGATCCTGGGAACGCTCGACGTTGTAGATGGTGTCGACTTGCAGTCCCAGAGCCCCGAACTTCGTGCGGAGAAAGTGAAAGACCTGGGCCATGGCGATTGTGTTACCGGCATGTTCCAGCAATCCCCGCTTGTTGATCGTGCCGAGGATGGTCTTCTCGACGGCCCGTTTCCACTCTTCCGAGCAGAGTGCCTTCTTCACGTCCGCGTCGATGTCGGGTGCGGCCTGAATCATCTTGTTGAATGGACCCAACCAGGCGATGATGCGGTGGCCCTGATTGATGGCTGCCGTGCCCGCATAGACGGGCGTGCGGCAGGGAGGCCAGTTCTGTGCGTCGGCGAAGTAGCCATGCCACCAGGTAGCGAAATGTTTGGGGTCACTGCCGAGGTCGAAGTACCATTGCCCCAGTTCCGTGAACTTGCCGTCCGGCCCGATCAACGGATGGGCCTTGGGCTGGTTCGGGTCGCCGCGAAGCGGGGCCTTCGATTTCTTCACGCTGAACCCGCCCGGCGGATAAAGGCGGTACGTGAAGGCATGCGGCGCGTTGCGAGGATCGACGGCGAACGCACCTCCAGTCCAGCCCATAGCTGCCAAAAATAGGAAGGGAACAAGGAATCGTCGCATCCAGTTTCTCCTTCAGATTCACCAAGGGCGGCAGGCTACCGTATTATTTATACAAGCAGCGACGGATAGGACGCAAGACGAGGAGGGAATCCCGTTTGACCGCAAGGCTGGGCGTCCATCCGTCACGTTCGCTGCCCCCTGGATAACTGAGGATTCCGAGCGGGATTGGCTACAAAGGGTCGCAACGGCGTCAGAACGGGGTCGCAACGGCGGCGGAACTATTGAAGCAAAAAGTGTTCCGACCCGTTTTTACCGCAAAAAAACTGACCGGTTTGCGACTTTGAGGTGCAGGCGTCCCGCTTGCAATATCTGGTGCAGGCGAGACGCCCGCACCAGAATGATTCGGTAATTCATTGTTTTACAGCGACTAAATGACACGCGGAACGAGCGGTTTCAGCCTGCCGTCTTATACTCCTCGATCTGCTTCCGCAACCGCTCTTCATAATTCTTCGTGCGAGGCTTCGCCTCCAGGTTCTCCAGCAACTCTTCCGCAGTCGGCGTGGTGGATGAGACTCCCTCGGCGGGCACTTCTAGCCCTGCCGTCCAGAGGATGCCGTTGAGAGCCGCCTTGCGGAAGTTGTCGTTGGCCCAGTTCCAGTGGTAGTGGCCTCCGGTAAAGCCAAAACCGCGTCCGCCGTCGGGCCTCTCGTAGGCCCAAGCGACGTGCTCGGCCAAACCCTTGCGAGCGAAAACGTGCTCGTTCGCCCCGTGTGCGTCGTTGCCGTTAAGGTGTACTTTATCCGGCGGAACGGCGGTCAAGATCGCCGACACGCCTTTCATATTATCTTGAAATCGCATGTGGAAGTACCACTCGTCGTTGACCGTGAAAGGGTGTACGCCGCGTGCGACCGGATGTTGCGTGAGCTTCTCAAAGTGCCCGTCCCAATGCGGGTTCACCGACCAAAACGTCTCGAAGTATCCTCCGATCCAATTCTTCATCAGGTCGCCCGCCTTGCCCTTGGGCACCTCCACCGCGTAGTGGATGCACGCTAGCCCGACGCCCTTTTTCGCCAGCGCGTCGAACTCGTCGAGGTGCTTCATCACGAGATGTCCCTCGCCGCCATCGCAGTACATGACCACGGTGGCTGCGTCGTCCAGGGCATGGGCGTCCTTGGGCCAGCCTTGATGCACAATAACTTCCGCCTCCGGCACGCTCTCGCGAACGCGCTTGGCCAGCAACGCACATCCGGCCTTATGTTCGTGTTCGCCGTAGGGATGGCTCGGCCCGCCGGCAAGGAAGACGATCTTCTTCTTTGCATCCTTCGCCTTCGCGTCGGCCTTCATCAAATTGTCGCGCTTGATTTCCTTGTAGCGGACGTTGCGGAACTGCACCTTCATCGGTTGACCCACATGAATCTGCAAAGCCATCACGCCGTCCTTGCGGGCTTTCGTGTCTTCGTCGGTCAGTTCGCACATCAGGTGGCCATTGATCTCGTTGGTGAAGTGATTGCCTTTCGCGGTAATGTGATATTCGTTCCAGTCGTGGGGCTTAATGAACTTAGCCAACTCCTTGCCCTCGGCAAATTTCTCCACGACCTTGATCTTGCCATCCTTGTCGATCAGCGACTTCTGGCCGCGATTGGCCAGGATGCCGCGAAAATTCTCGCCGTAGATAATGCCCGTATATTGATTTTGCCAATCCATGTCGGGCTGATAGCCGCTGACGCGCCACTTCTCGGGGCCTTCCCAACTGCGAATCTGCACGCCGGAGTTGGCAAAGCCTTCGTTGGGCATGCGGAACTCGATCTTCAGTTCAAAGTCGGCCGGCTTGCCGCCCCGCCAAATCAGGAACGTGTTGTACTTCGCCGGGTTTTCTTTGGTTGTCTGGCCGGTAATGCAGCCATCCTGAACGCTCCAGAACTTCGGATCGCCGTCCCAGTCTTCCAAGGTTTTGCCGTTGAAGATCGAGCGAAAGCCCTCGTCGGCGGTGGCCGGCGAGTCGGCTCGCGCCACTTGCACCGTGGCGATAGCTAAAAAAACGAGCGGTAGAATTCGCAATGTACGCATAATGATTCTCCAGGATCGAGTCGGTAAAAGTGGGTTCCTCGTTTGCGGCGGAAAGCGCAATCGGGGCAGTATAACACGGAGCCCGGCGGCGTGCAAACAGTGCCCCTTTGGAGTGACGGCAGGATTATGCCTACTTGCACGTTTTCTGTTTTACAACAAAAATGGACGCATGGCCAACAAATATGAACGCCGCCGCAAAACCGGCAAGGTCGCCAACTACGCCGCCGCCAA
>JANXOJ010000545.1 GCA_025353625.1 Planctomycetota bacterium
CCGTGGCCTCGATATCTTCGGCGAGTACGGCTGCGTACTTCAACGCGAACATAGTTGTTTCCACGCCTTTCGAGCTGCCGACAACGATTGTCTCAGGCTGAGGCATGTAGCTTTTCCATCAACGCCAGCCGCGCCAAATTGATCGCGTGCTTGGCGCAGTAGTCCATCAGAATATCTGGATGGATGCCGGACGAGACTTGAAGCGTCCTCACTTCGTCCGCCGAGGCGAAGGCAAAATGAACGTGTGCTGCTTCGCTTAATTCGCTTTCACTACGAAAAGGCAAACTGCCGATGGCAAGGCCGTAGTCGGTCTGAAAATGTACGCGGCAGGCAACGGCGAGCGCGCGGACGTGATTTTCCGGACTCGATAAATCGGTCGTACTTACCCCGTCGAGTAAGCGGGCCATGCAGGCGTCATCGACCGCAACCAGGCCGCCAAGGTAGTGCGAATCGTGCCCCTTGGCAAGCCACTGCGCCGCCATTCCGCCTGTGGCAATTTCAGCGGAGGACAAAGTTTGATCGAGCCGACGCAGCAATCGCAGCACGACATCCGGCAGCTCTTCATCGCCTTCGCCAAAAGCTAGATTGCCGAGACGCCGGTGAATCTCGGCTACCGTTGCGTCGATTTGCTCGCGGCACTCGGCCTCACTCGATCCCTCCGCAACGATCCGCAGGATGATCGTTGCTCGGCTGGCGTTGATGCCGACGCGCGGGATGCGGTCGCGGCGAATCAACTCCGGCATGAGCGATTCGATCTGGCTTTCACCCGCTCCAAAGCACTTGATGTTCCGCCGCCGGATGAATCGGCCGCCGGCTCCCATGCCTTGCAACGCTTCAAGAACGTAGCCTTGCCACATATCGCGCATCTCCGCTGGCACGCCCGGCAAGGCGATGAAACGGCAATTGCCGCCGTCGGCACGCGGACAATTCAGATCGATGCCGGGGGCCGTGCCGTTAGCGTTGGGCACCATGCGGCTGCCTTGCGGAAACAGGGCCTGCAGTTCATTTCGCTGCGGCATTTCGCGCTTACGCCGTGCGAAGAGTTGCCGAATATGTTCCAAGGCTTCCGGCATCGTAACTAGGGGGCGACCGACGGCAGCCGCCAGGGCTTCACGCGTGAGGTCGTCGGCGGTGGGGCCGAGACCGCCCGTGGAAACGATCAAGTCGGCACGGTCGATCGCGCGGCGAAAAGTATCGATGCACGGTTGCAACTCGTCGCCGACGGTAGAATGAAAGAGCGTGCGAAACCCCAGTTCGCCCAGCCGCTGGCTGAGCCACTGGGAATTTGTATCGAGAAGCTGCCCGCTCGTGATTTCATCGCCGATGGCGAGAACCTCGGCGTTCATAACGCTTTCCGAATCAGTGCGTGGCACGATTGAGCTGTTCCAGCGTGTCGGAAATTTCACTGTGGACATCGCCGGTCGCTCGGACGACGATGGCGTGCTGCTGACGCCAATAGTAGATCGTGCATGCGCCGCCGTTGGCTTCCCAACTCTTGGGCGAGATAACGTTCTGGATCAAATCGACGAGCATTTCGCCGTTGTCGGCACTGGCATTTCCGCCGGCACCTCCATTGCCGCCGCCGTAGCCGGCACCGCCTCCGCCCATTGCAATACCACCCTGTCCTAGAACCGCAGTAGCGTCTTTCGCGGCCACCGACTTTGGACCAGACTCCGCCTTTCCCGGCTTGTCATTCTTGCCCAACTTAGCCGTTGCCGTTTCTTTGGCGACGCGCTTGCTGATTTGGGTCGATAACTGATCGAGCCGCCCTCGAACCGTAACCCGCAATGACTCCCTCTGCGAGCGGGCGAGCTTTGCATCATTTTGCAACTCGCCGTAGATGGTCAATAGGTCGCGCGCCGCTTGATCGGCCTCGCGATCGGTCGCTTTGGCCCAATGTTGCATCGTCGCATGGGCTGCATCGGCCAATTCGCGCCCTGTGCGCGGTGTCGGTGCGGGCTGATCGGCCGCAGCCTTGACCGCGGCGGTTGCAGATGGCGTAGCACCATCGGATGGTGCTACCGCAATTGCTAGAACGGCTACAAAAACAAGTGACATGACGTGAATCTCCTCTTACCGTCTGTTCCGAAGATCGGATGCCCTCACCCTTGGAGCCTACCACTTTTCGGAAAGAATTGCAACAGTTGATCTTCGATTTCACTTCGTCACTTTGTACCGCCAACTATTTCGCGGGGGAATCGCTTGCGGAGGAAATCGAGGCGTTCAATAAAGGTAGGCTTGCGATCGTTCAACTGCTTAGAGGCACCTTTTAGGAATTTCACCGCCTCCAAAAGTAGCCCCTTTTCGGTCTCGGTGACGATCTCCAACTCGTAAGTTACCTTTTCCGGACTTCGTTCGATGACCGAAGGTTCGATGAGGACAATTCGATAGACGCGTTCGTTTGTCGGCGGCATTTTGCGACGATAGGCATCGTATTGCTCCCCGGTCAATTCCAAGAAGTCTTGCTCCGTTAACTCGATTTCAAGGCGAAACACGACCTGAATCGCGGGAACCAATTGAAACATTAATTTTAAATCGGCCATCGCAGGCTTACCCCCCGATCCACTGGTTTAAGCACTTCTACCTTCCGAGCCACACTACCTTAAAACATTCAAATTTCGGATAGTCGCGCGCGTTGCTCGTCCATATTCGTCTCGCGCCGTGAACGTGAAACTTTGCCGCATATTGGGCGTCGAGGAATCGCTACCTCCCAAGGGTGGTGCCGACGCATCCACAACCAGTCTAACTGGATGCTTTCCAGCGTCGGAAAAACTTGGCGTATGGATTCCGCATTCCTCCCAGGCTAAATTCTAAAGCGTCACGATTGTGGACGCAAGCTCGCGATGAGCTGCTTCAACGAGCGAATTCGTATCCATGCCGACGCGCATCCGACCGGTCCCTTACGCATTTCCCCGCAGGGATATCCCAAAACTCGTGCCCTCGGCGGCCATCCTTTGGACGCGATAAAACTCCATTGCCTCACGAGATAATTCAGAAATGGTTTGATCGCTCCGCCTCGCGTAATCCTGAAAGTCGCAGTAGACTGGCTCGGATACATTGACAGTTTATTGTCTTCGGACATCAAGGGTAATGCGTCCAATTGTCCGAGTCAAGCGACCCCTCTCGCGTGTCTGGGCAAGTGTCGTTACGATTGAACCGGTAGTTACCGCCACCAGAAACCATCTGAATTTCCTCTAAATGGGCCTTTATTACAAATGTTTGCGAGGAGATAGCGAGCATCTGGCTCTCATGGAGAGCGATGCCGTGGCGGTTGTCGATGCTAGGGGTCGGACTTGGATCTGCTACCCGATTGATGGCGAAGATGTCGAGAACCTGACCATGCTGGGGCACGTCTCGGAAGTCTTTGCCGCCGACGCCACCGCACGACGGCAAGGGCTCTCTCAGCAGGGAACCGAAGTGCGGATCTACTTCTGCGAAGGCGAGACGGAGTTGTACGAGAAGCTATTACTCGATACGGAGTAGCCCATGGCCGGTGGCTTTCGTCTGCCGCGTTAGCGGCGATGCAGCGGTGACCGCTTGCGCGGTTGCAATTCAAGCTTGCTTACTAAAGCATGCCACCGTACTACTTCCGCTTGCTCATTTCGGCCAGAACTCGCTCGGTGATCGCTTGGATCAACGCTTCCTGGTCGGAGTTGCCCTTGGCGGGTGACGTTGACCCGCTAACGGCCCCGTTGGACCTGAAGCTTGGCGGAGCAAACGCTTGCTGCACGACGCCGGTCTCCTTCCAACTGTCGCGGAAAACATCGTTGGCGCAGATGTCGCAATTTTTGATGTCGCTCCGCGCGTCGGACATGCCCCATTTGCCCTTCAGGTCGAGCAAGGCTTGGGCTTCGGGCTCGGTGAAATAGTTTACGCGGCCCAGACCTTTGGAGAGCATGAGGATGCGGCAGTAGGCGTCGAGGACTTCGGTCCACCAAAAGGCCCGCTCCACAGTCTCGCCGAAGCTCACCGTGCCGTGATTCGCCAGGATGATGACGTTCGACCTCTTGACGAAGGGCAAGATCGTGTCGGCAAATTCCTTGCCGCCGGGCGTGGCATATTTGGTTGTCGGCACGTCGCCCAGGAAGACCTCGACCTCCGGCAGGACGCATTGTGGGATTGGCTCGCGCGAAACGCCGAAAGCGGTAGCGTGCGGCGGTTGGCAGTGAACGACCGATTTGACGTCGGGCCGCTCCTTCATGATGGCCAAGTGGAGCATGACTTCGCTCGTCCGCTTGCGGTGGCCGGCAAGCTGCTTGCCTTCCATATCGACGATGCACAGATCGTCCGGCTTCATAAAGCCTTTGCAGATCATCGTCGGCGTGCAGACGACTTCCTTCTCGCTAATGCGATACGTAATGTTGCCGTCGTTTGCGGCCGCGAAGCCTTTTTTATAAATGCGGTCGCCGATCTCGCAAATCTCTTGCTTGATTTTGTGGACGTTGAGCATGGCTTGGTTCCTTTACTTTAGTTTCAAATCTTCCGGAATCTCGACCGTGAAGGTGTCGAGAATCGCGGCATTGTAAGCATCAATCGGTTTGACTTCGGGGTAAAACGGCATGGCCGCCTCGCGGCCTTCGCTGAGGGCAATCCGCGAACCAAGCCCGACGCCCAGGGCGTCGAAGACGACAATCTCTTCGACCGGTTCTTCGGACTTGCCGAGCAAATTGTCCCACGACAACGGTACGACCAGTTTCCACGTCGCACCGGCGACGCTGGGGTGCGAGCGGTTCAAGGTTACGGTGCCGATGACGTCTGCAATTCGCATGGTGTTCTTCGTAGGGTGGTGTCGAGCACAGCGCGGACGGACCCACCCTACATTAATTTCTCTTTCAACGCTTCCGGACATTCGCGAATTCCGCCGAGGCAGAAGTTGCGGAGGATTTGTTTCTTTTCGTAGGGCGTGCCGATGGTTGGATCGACGACCAGGATGTTGGCTCCCACGGCGGCAACGGCGGCGGTCGTGCCGGCCACGTTGGTGGCTAGGACGGCGCGAACTCCCGCATGGCGGTTTGCCAGGCACAGTCCGGCGGCCGTGTGCCGCGTCCAGAGTAGGCCCAGCGATTGCCGTTTCGCAACCGTGGCGGCCAGAATGTCCGTCGATGCAATCAGGCAGTCCAGTTTTTCGATATGCACTTCAAAGCCGGCCTGCGTGAGTGTTTGTACGGAAGCGACCGGATCGTGGCCCGTTCGACCGACGACTAGCAGCACGTTGGGGCGCGGCTGCCGCAGCTGCTTATTCTCGCTGCCGCGAACGAGCGTTATGCCCTTGCGGCGAAGCTCATCGCAAACCGACGGCGTCACCAGCGAACCGGCAGCGACCAAAAGTTGTTTTGCACCCTTCAAGCGACCGGCGACCGATTCGAGCGTTACGACGCGGCAATCGACAAATACATCGCCGTGGTTCACCGATGGCGCGGCCGATGTCGGCTTTTCCGGTGCAGCGACGGACGCAGCAGTGGACGCAAGGCCGCGATTGGACCCAATCGCCAGTTGCGTCATCACCTCGCGCACGATGCGCTCGATATCTTCCGCCGATGCCGTTGTCATGTTTGCCTAAGTCACAGTTGCCTGATTCGCAGTTGGCTATTGTATTGCGTCCGGAAGCCCCAGCACCGACCATCGCACCGGCGAGGTCTTGCTGTGCAAGAGCTCGCGCGTGCCGATGCCGTCGCTGGTAACCATGACGGTCTCATTTTGCCCTGCGCCAAGGCGATCGACCACCAAAATCGGATCGCCCTCGGGTGTGTGGCCGTCGGCCTGGAGTGCCATGACGAGCAACAGCTTGCATCCATCCATCGACGGATGTTTGACGGTTGCCGTAGCACTTCCAACGACCCGGCCGTAGTACATGGTCTACTTTCCCAATATCCGCATGTTGTCGATCATCGAGCAGCGTCGCTCGCGGGTGAACGTCAACGGCGTCGTCACGCCTTCGCCGGTCGGCGTGGCGATGGAAAACGAAACGTAGCCCTCGCCGCCGAGTCCCAGCCCAGCCATGCAGGGGCCGTTCTTGACGAACAACGTCGTGTCCATCGCGCGGCCCATCTTGGTCATGTTGTTTACGTTCGTCGAGTGGATGATGGCCGTGTGGCGGAAACCGTGCTCGGCTTCCTTCGCCTTCGCAATCGCGTCGTCCACATTGCGGCAGCGGATGAACGGTAGGAAGGGCATCATCTGTTCGACGGGCACGAACGGGTTCGATTCGTCGGTCTCGCCAAAAATGACTTCGGTGGTTGTCGGGACGTTCTTGCCAATTGCCTTGGCGAGCACGGCGGCATCTTTGCCGATGAAATCCTTGGCGGCAACGTCGTGCTTATGCGAGCCTTCGCCGACGCTCGTAATCGCAACCTTCGTCAACGCATCGACTTCTTTGGCATTCAACCGCACGGCACCGGCGCGCTCCATCGCGGACATCATGGCATCGAAGACCGATTCAACGACGAAGACTTCCTTCTCGGCGATGCAAAGCAAGTTGTTATCGTAGCCCGCACCGGTGATGATGGCCCGAGCGGCACGATCGAGTTCGGCCGTTTCATCGACGACGACCGGCGGATTGCCCGGCCCGGCGACGACGGCCCGCTTGGGCTGCTGCATGGCGGCACGAGCGACGGCAGGGCCACCCGTTACGCAAATCAGGGCAATGTCGCGATGCTTGAAGAGGGCTTCCGCCGTTTCCAGGGTTGGCTCGACGATTACGCAAATCAGGTTGTCGATGCCCAGGTCGCGGTAAATGGCTTCGTTGAAGCGGCGAACGCCTTCGGCGGCGATCTTCTTACCGCTAGGGTGCGGATTCACGACCAGAGTATTGCCGCCAGCGATCATACTCACCGCGTTGCCGGTGATGGTGGGCAAGGAGTGCGTGACCGGCGTGACGGCACCAATGACGCCGAAAGGGGCATGTTCGATGACGGCCAGGCCGTGGTCGCCGCTGAAGACTTCGCTGCGGAGGAACTCAACGCCCGGCGACCGTTCGCCGAGCGTTTTTAATTTTTCAATCTTGTGTTGTAGGCGACCGATTTTGGTCTCCTCCATTTCCATCGTGCCAAGCTCGACGCACTGATCGATGGAAATGCGGCGGATGTGCTGGATGATGCGGCGGCGGTCGTCGATCGTCATGCCGCTAAGGCGTTCAAATGCCTCGCGAGCGGCAGCGACTGCACTGGAAACGTCCGTGAAAAGCCCGAAGCGGCCCTGGTTGGTGCCGTTGGATGACGGCACAATCGAACCGTTCATCCGCGAAAGGACTTGCTCGACAACGCTGCGGATCAAAGTTTCGTCAATCTGCATCATATCTATTCCTTACTAAACGCACACGTTTGCCCGATGTACACCGTATCGAGTATCCCAATAATCACCGTGTCCACGGGCAGGCTCTTTGTTTCCGGCGTCAATCGGGCACTTGAGCCTTGCGTTACCAGCACCAACTCGCCCAGGCCGGCCCCGACCGTATCGACCGCCACGAGCACGCGACCGGTCGTTACGAGACTCGCCCGCGTTGTAGCGTCCAGGCGATAAAGCTCGACCATGAGCAGCTTGTGGCCAACCATCGCAGCGACCTTTTGTGTGGCAACCAGCGTTCCGGTGACTTTGGCGATTAACATGCTTTCAACCCTCTAACAATTTAGCTGCCAGGCGGGCAACGACCAATTCTTCATTGGTCGGCACGACCCAAATCTGCACGCGGCTTTGCGGAGCGTGGATCGAAACTTCACCCTTGGCGCGTTCGTTGGCGACCGGGTCGAGCACGATGCCCAATTCGACCAGGTCGCGGCAAACGGCCGTTCGCAGGTCGTTGCGGTTCTCGCCGATGCCGCCCGTGAATACTATCGCGTCGGCCCCGCCGAGTTCGACCAGATAGGCACCCAGCGCATGTCGCGCACTTGCCGTAAAGACATCCAAGGCAAGCATAGCTCGGGCGTTGCCATCGGCAGCCGCCTGAGCGATATCGCGGTAGTCGGTACTGACGCCGCTGATGCCCAAGAGGCCGCTTTGATTGGCAAGAATGTTCAGCACTTCGGTTAGCGACTTACCCGTTTTCTCGATGATTCGCGGCAAGGCGAACGGATCAAAATCGCCGACGCGGTTATTCTGCGGCAGGCCGCTCTGCGGACTCATGCCCATTGTCGCGGCCACGCTTTGGCCATTGCGAATGGCACAAATCGAGCTAGAACCGCCGAGGTGGCAGGAAATAATCCGCAAGTCAGTTCGCCCCAGCAATTCGGCGGTGCGGCCGGCGATGTAGCGGTGACTCGCCCCGTGGAAACCCCAACGGCGAACGCTAAGCGTCTCCGACCATTCGTAGGGGATGGCATAAAACTGGTTGTGCCGCGGGATCGTGGCGTGGAAGTCGGTTTCAAAGGCAGCAATGAGCGGTATCCGCGGCAGCTTTTCCGCCAGCAATCGCATGGCGGCGATATAAGGCGGATTGTGGGCCGGCGCGACGCCGCACATTTCTTCCATCGCGGCGAGAAGGTCCGGAGTGACTCGTTGCACGCCGCTATAGCGACCTCCATGGACCGTCTTAAAGGCAATCGCCGAAACGTCCGACGCACTGCTAAGACAGCCGTGCGCGGGGTCGGTCAACTGCCCAAGACAATGGTTGACCGCCTCGACATGATCGGCGAGCGTGACGGTAAGCTCCAACTTGTAGTCACCGATCTGTACCTTGCAGGGGCTTTCGGTCGAGCCAATCCGTTCAATACCCCCGCGCGCAAGCTGGCACTGGCTGTCCATATCGAACAGCCGGTACTTAAAGCTCGTCGAGCCGAGGTTGGCTACCAGGATCTTCATGGCGGGTAGTCGGATTAGGTATGGGGGGACTCGGGATTGGGGACTAACGACGGAAAGAGTCTGCAAAGCAGAATTCCCAATCCCTAGATCCCTCTATTTCCTTACGACAAATATGCCGCAACAATCCCATCCGCCGGGCGCGGAATGATGTGGCTGGCCACGAGCTCACCGGACTGCCCTGCGGCTGCCGCACCCGCTTCCACGGCAGCGCGGACGCTGCCAACATCACCGCGAACGACGGTGGTTACAAGCCCGCCGCCGATTTGCACGCGCTTGACAATTTGAACGTTTGCGGCCTTGGCCATGGCGTCGGTCGCCTCGACGAGTGCCACGAGGCCCTTGGTTTCTAGTAATCCAATGGCGTCTTGCATGGTGGTAGTTCCCTTCAGATATAGATTTTTGGTTGGGTAATTATTTGGACGGTCTCAGTCGGCACCGCCAGCCCTGTGCGCGATTGGAAGGATGACGCCAAGGTCTTCGTGCGGACGCGGAATGACCTGCACGCTGACGACTTCACCGATCCGACCGGCGGCCGCTGCACCGGCGTCGGTAGCTGCCTTGACGGCGGCCACGTCACCGACAACAAAGGCACTGACGAGCCCGCTGCCAACCTTATCCCAGCCATAAAACTGGACGTTGGCGGCCTTCAACATTGCGTCGGTGGCTTCGACGAGGACTACAAAGCCCTTGACTTCAATCATGCCTAACGCTTCCATCGACTTTGCCATGACAATTCTCTCCAGGAGGTAAAACAAATCGGGGGTACACTGAGGGAGAGGGTTCGGGGTTCAGGTTTCGGGAGTGGCGTGCCCCGGAATCCTGAACCCTAAACCCCGAACCCTTCTTTTACTGCTTCAATAGCTCGACGCGCGTTGCGCGATCCAAATTGCACGCATTGCCTTCATCCGTATCGAGGTGGACTTCTAGTTTGATATTTTTGCCGACCCGCACTTGCAGGCCGTTGAACACGACGCCACAGTTTGAATCAATCCGCAGGCCCATCGCATCGCCGTTCTTGACCCCATAAAACGCGGCGTCCTCCGGGCTCATGTGGACGTGCCGCTCGGCGCGGATCACGCCACGTTTCAGTTCGACGACGCCCTTGGGGCCGACGAGTACGCAGCCGGGAGTGCCTTCGACGTTGCCGCTAAGCCGCACCGGCAGATCGATGCCCAGCGAAATTCCGTCGGTGTACGCCAGTTCGACCTGCGTATCGGGCCGGGTAGGACCGAGGACGCGGACGGTCGGCAACATCCGCCGCTTGGGACCAACGATCATCACGGTCTCTTCGGCGGCAAAGTAGCCGTCCTGATAGAGCTCTTTTTGCACGGTCAGTTTGTGGCCCTTGCCGAACAGGATTTCGGTATCTTCATCCGTCAAATGGCAATGCCGCGCGGAGACGCTCACCACGAGGTTCGACTTGCCGGGAGGTCCGCCGATCTGGGCCAAGACAATTTCGCGGACGATCTGCTCGACGTGGTTTCGATCGATGGGTGCGGCAATACTCATAAATGGTTGCGGGCCACGGGGCCTATTTTCGTTCCGACAATTTCAACTAATTCTAAATTTGCATCGCAAGGGCCGGTTCGTCGACTTCGGCGATTCGTAGGTTTACGCCGACTGCGGTCAGTTTGAATCGCCATTCGTCGCTCAGCAGGGAGTCAACGACCACATGGTCGACCGTTCCCAGCGAGCAAACGTGCCCCAGACTTTGATTGCCAAACTTGGAGCTATCGACCACAACGATGACTTCCTTGCCGGCACGCATCATGGCGCGTTCGGTTTCAATCAGCAGCAGGTTGTTATTGAAGAAGCCTTCTTCGCACACCGCAGCCGTGCTGAGGATCGTTTTACGCACGCGGACCTGCGACAACATTTGGTCGGCATACGGCCCACGAGCAACGCCGGTCCTGGGACAAATGTTGCCGCCAATAAACACTAGGTCGCTATTGGGGTCCGAGGCAAACAGATTCGCGACTGGCAGCGAATTTGTCACCACATGCAAGGCTCGGCCGACGAGCAAACGAGCCACCTCATAGGTGGTGCTGCCACCATCCAAAAGTATGGTATCGCCATCATCGACGAGTGCCGCCGCATTTTGGGCAATGGCTTTCTTCAGGTGCCATTGGGACGGCTCGCGGGTTTCAAAGTGTGGCACTTTGGGCTCAGCTCCAACGAATAACACGCCCCCGTGGATTCGTCGCGTAATACCTTGCTCGTCAAGCTGCTCGAGGTCTCGACGAATTGTCGATTCGGAGACGCCAAGCTGCTCAACCAACTGGGGCAATGAGGCAAACTGGTGGTTTCGGACAATTTCTAAAAGGCGGCTTCGCCGTTCTTCGGCTAGCATGGGACATTCCTCGGGTCCAGATGCGGGATCCATCTGACACCATTATGCCATAGGCTTCGTTCTTTTGCAAGCAAATTGCTTCATGATATTGAAAGATTATGGAAGAATTCTTTCAGATTTTCCGGAATTGGCGTTGATTTCGCGATTTGAACGCGATTCAGACGAATAGATAGGTAAGGTAAGATCAAGCCGCACAACGAATTATGGCAAGATACGCACCTTGCGTCCTTCAATACGAACTCGCCCCTCTGCGATGCGTTGGATTGCCTCGGGGTAGGCCTCACATTCGGCTTCAAATACTCGGGCGGCCAGCGTTTCCGGAGTGTCATCGTCGCGAACCGGCACCGCTCTTTGGGCGATCACTGGGCCGTGATCGTATTGATTATCTGCAAAATGGACGGTGCATCCGCTGACCTTTGCCCCATAGTCCAAGACGGCTTGATGGACGTGATGGCCAAAAAAGCCTTCGCCGCAGAAGGCCGGGATCAGGCCGGGGTGGATATTGACCACACGGCCCACGAAGTCATCGGCGATGGTGACCCGCTTGAGGAATCCGGCCATAACGACTAGATCGACCCTTGCCGCCCGACAGACATCGAAGATCGCCTGGCTAAAGGTCTCTTGCGAAACGTAGCATTTCTGTTCGATAACGGCTGCGGGAATGTTGGCGTCGCGGGCGAATTGCAACCCACCGGCTCTGGTGTTGCTGGAGACAACGAGCGCGATCTCCAAGCGGAGGCTACCCTGGTCGATCTTTTCGAGCAGATTTTTGAGCGTGGTGCCGCCGCCGGAGATCAGTACGGCGATTCGGAAGGGGCGATCAGTCATGACGATATCCGAAAAAAAGTAACGATTGGCAGATTTCGCAGAGCAACGCAGAATTGGAGAGGGTGTATCGTAATCGGCGAAGATCGGTGTCATCCGCGGATATTCATGAATAACTGGACGGCCTCATCGCCGATCTTCACCTCGGCTGGTTCGGCACCAACAATCGGCTCGAAGCCAATCGATAGGGCCAACGTTTCCGACTTGATGTAATCCAGGAATTGCCCTATGGCGGAACGCAAAGCCTCGCTATCGGTGACGACGGCAATATCCACGCGATCGGTAAACTGGCAATTCATATCCTTGCGACGGTCGTTGACGGCGCGAGCAACTTCGCGGGCGGTCCCTTCGCGAATCAGGTCGCTCGTCAACTCGGTCGAAAGCACCACGACGCAAGCCTTGCCTTGCGCGGCAGCCCAGCCCTCTTTGGCTTGAAGACGGACCTGGATGTCTTCGGAATCAAGTGCGACGGGGCCATCGGGAAGTGCAAACGTAACCTTGCCCTTGCTCTCCAATTCCGCCAGCAATTTGCCGCCGTCCGCTTCGCCAAGCAGTTTTTTGACCGTCGGCAATCGCTTGCCAAGCCGAGGGCCAAGCCGCTTCAAATCGGGCAGTACTGTATAGGTAATGTATCGATCGGCCCGTTCGGCAAAATCGACCTTTTTGACGTTCAGTTCGCCGCAGATCAAGTCGGCATGATCCTGAAGCCAAGCTTGGTGCGTCCGATCGGCCAAGATCACCTCGACGCCGGAGAGCGGTTGACGTACCTTGAGCTTGGCTCCCATGCGGGCGGAAAGCCCCATCGAAACGATCTCGCGGACCAAGCTCATGCGAGCGGAGAGGGCCTCGTCGATTTGGCCCGCATTGCTGGCTGGATAGTCGCAAAGATGAACGCTCTCAAGCGGCTGCCCACCCCCCGTATAATTGCGGAAGGCTGCCACGGCCAGATTCTGCCAAAGTTCTTCGGCCAAGAACGGAACCATTGGGGCGATAAGTTTGGCGGTGGTCAGTAGGCATTCGTAGAGCGTCCAGTAAGCGTCGCTCTTCTCGCCGTCGTGGACGTTACTCCAAAATCGATCGCGACTGCGGCGGACGTACCAATTGCTTAGGGCATCGACGAACCCGATGAGCCGTTCGCAGGCGTTGAAATTGTCGTACTTATCCATCCGCTCGACGACCGCCGCCGCCGTACGATTCAGTTCGCTCAATACCCAGCGGTCCAACTCGCTTCGCTCCTGCGGCGGACGATAGCCGCGACCGGTGGCCAATATGTCGGGCGTCAGTTGCC
>JANXOJ010000601.1 GCA_025353625.1 Planctomycetota bacterium
GGACTGGAGTTCTATGTATCGCATTCCAATGGCCTGGCGATGTTCGCGTTTACTCGGGGGCGCGAGATTGGCGTCGATGTTGAATCGATTCGGCCGATGCCCAATGCAGCGGGCATCTTGGAGCGATTCTTTTCCGCCGAGGAAGTAGCTCAATGGCAGTGCATTCCGCCGGAGCAGCAGTTGCAGGCATTCTTTCATGGTTGGACGTGCAAAGAAGCATGGATCAAGGCCGTCGGCAGCGGGCTTTCTTTTCCACTAAGCGAATTCTGCGTTTCGCTTTCGCCGTTGGAGCCGGCCCGCGTGCTGTCGATTCAAGGCGACCCGCAGCGAGCGGCCGAGTGGTGGCTGGAAAGCTACGAGCCGTGCGCGGGCTTCGTCGCCGCCATCGCGGTCCACGGAGAACCGCGGCAAGTGAAGAGGTGGCGGTTTAGCGAGTAGCGCGCGCGGTGAGGAAGTTTTCTCGCTTGCGTTTCGACGTTGACCGTGCGTTCGGCATCGATCCGTGCCGCGTGCGATCATTTGATTATCGGCTTCGGTTGAGGCATTGCACCGCGCGGGCCGGGGCGATCGGTGGGCAGGGTGAACTTGGCGTCGGGCAGATGGATACCGCCCGATGGCATCGCAATCGGCTCGTCCATCACGAAGTTTCGCAAGAGCGCAAAAAGTGCATCGTAGCGAGTCCTTTCGACCGAATCGGGAACGTGGGTCCAATCGTAGCCCATGTTTTTGTCGTTGAATAGATTGCCGAAGCCAACGGCCATCACGAGGCCCTTTCCGTAGCGGACCTTGGAACAGACGGGCCGCGTGCCGTTGAACGTGGCGATGCGTTCGCCCCCTACCACTTCCCAGGCACTCTCGACGGCCAATCGAGGCCAAGCCTCTGTTAGAAGTAGGTCGCCCTTCCGATTCTCGGCGTAGTTGATCGATAGTCCAAAGGGCCTCAGGATTTGATTCGACGTCGCGAGGGCTTCACTTTGCCCGGCGTCGATCACCAGCAGCCGCCCCCCTCCATAGACATATTCGACCAGGCGGCGGCGGAACTGTTCACTACCGGGCCGACTGGGGCAAATTGCGACGATCGCATCGCCTTGAAAAACATCGTCGCCCTCGGCGCGTTGCGTGGTATAACCGAGTCGAGATATCCATTGTTCCAATAGACCGAAGCCTCGCCCTTGGGCATCGTCGTTGCGGTCGCTGGTGGCAAGCGGCACTTGCGAAGTTGTACGATCGATGATGACGCTCGGCAGCGCGTGGACCTTGGGCGGCAGCCGCAGTCCTTGCGCTTGCATGGAAGCCGCAGCCGCCGAACCGGCAGTCCAGCCGCAGGACGTACCTGCCAACAAGATCAACCACACTGCCGCTTCGTCGCGCATCATCCACAGGCCGTGCCCGAGTGCTGCGATACCGATGAGTAGCAAGAACCACCATGCCCAATCTCCGCCGCGATGATTCAACCACTCGACGAGGTTCAGGAGGACGTGTGCCTTGCCGGTCTGGAGGAGGCAAAAACTGGAAAAAATCGTGGAATCGCCCCAGGCAACGACGCGGCCAAGTCCGTAATGCGTCGACCACGCTTGAATGAACGAGCCGAAGCGCATTTCAGGAACGTGCTGCGCGTGCGGCATGTAGTTCTCGTAATGGTAGTTGCCCGGCATGCTCCAAAGGCCCGTTGCGGCCACGACCGGGCGGCCCTGGCTATAACCGGGATCGATCGAACACGAGACGGCGAAATCGAACTCCGGCACGTGCTGGATGGCCGGATGGGGCACGCGCGGCGCGGCATAATGCTCCATGTTCGGCACGTTCTCGCTGCTATATAGCACGTCGTCGCGGAACGTGAACCCGAGCCACCGCGTGATATCGTTCATATTTGCGCCGGAACTCTCCAAATTCGTATGATCGCCCAACAGCATTAAGCCGCCGCCCGCCTGCACGAACTTCAATACGGCTTGGACTTCTTCCGGCTCGTATCGGACGCGGGGTATCTTGATGACCAGCACATCGCAGTTGGCGAGCGTGGCATCGTCGATGGCATCGCTTTCCTTGAGCCGCGACATTTCGTAGCTCTGCGCCAGATAGTTATAGGCCAGATTGTAGTTGTAGCTAGAACCTTTCTCGTCGTCGCCGCCGAAGGATAGCGCGTCGTAGCTACGATCGCTCGGCGACCAGGGAGAGTGTCGTTCGACAAACATCACGCGGCCCTTCTTGCGCGTTCCGACAGGCTCCCATTGCAAGGCCAAAGCGATTGCCATCGCGCCTAGGAGGCACGAGATCGCGGCTGCCGTGCAGGTTGCAGCGGGAGACCAGTCCTCGCCCGACCAATAACTGACGGGCTTTTTGAGCGGAGTTTGTTCGGCATCGGTGCCCGGCGGTATCGCGGCCTCATCCGCCGGCAAACGAACCCACCGCCAAGCGAAGAGGGCCGGCACGGCGAGCAGTCCCAACAGCAGCCAGGGCGAAAAGAACTGATTCATCACATGCAGCGGTAGCGACCCATCGCTGCGTTGGGCGCGGTGGAAGTAAAGCGCAAGTAGCAACAGCAGCCGCACCGGGAGCCATGCCGCGACGACGAGGGCAAAACGGCCGGCGGTAAAGATCCATGCGTCCCAACGTCGGCCCAACAGATTGCGGCGCGCCCCTTGGATGGTGATCCACGCCAGTCCTCCGACGAGAAAGGCGAGCGTTGCCGGATCGATCAGCACGTCCCAAGTCACGGCCAGATGATGGGCCTGCCGCATTGTGGAAAAAACCAGCAACGAGCCATCGTGTGCCGCTTCAACACCGAGCAACGCGCAAAGCCGGGCAATCGCGGCGGTCAGCGGCCAGGGCGCGTCGTGATTGCGGGCCGTGATCGTCGCGTAGACTTGCAGGGTGGCTACTTGAACCAGCAAGATCGCGCCCATGGTCACCGCTGCCGAAGCGAGTGCGCGAAACCACCGCGCTTGCCAAGGCACGAGCCGAAAGGCAAGGCCCACGACAATCGCCAGCGGTGCCACGCGATAGGGCCACGGGGCGAACCACAGGACCGGCAGAAATAGGAGCAGCCCCGCTAAGGCGACGTTGTATTTTGCCGGGCGAGAAGCATACGCCGACTTGTAATCGAACAACAGGCAGAATGCCGCCAACAACGTTGCCGCATAGGCCCAAGGGCTGGCCTGCTCGTAGTAGTCGAGGCCCAACAGCCATCCGCCGGCCAGCAGTGCGATACCCATCCAAGATCGAATCACGGCTTCACTCCCTTGTCGCTGTTCGATTTCGGCACGTCGATTATCCCACCTTCTGCTGGTTCAATAATATCGCCCTTGGGCGGCATGCGGCCGGTAAGGTTCGCCAGTAGAACTTGCCAGTAGATTGCATTTTCCGGCGTGGAGTCAAAGTTTTTATTGAGTGCAAAACAGGTGTCGCCGATGAGGACCGCCGTGCCGGTGCCATCGCGCCGACCGACGATCACCGCCTTTTTGTCGGAGGCATCGGGTTTCCAAATGTCCGTGGCATCGGGACCGTGAGCCACCGGCCACGCTGCATAGAACTCGACATTCGCTGTGTTGCCGAAAGGACTATTGATGTTTCGCCATACGCGGCCCAGCGGTTCCGGCTCGCGGATCTTCTCCGTCGGCGGCACGGGCATGGGGTCGATGTGCAAGTCGAATTCCTGGAGCAATTGCCGACTGGGGCCGCTGTCGGGCGAGCCAGTCATGTTGAAAAAGTAACCGCCCGCCCGCACGAATTCATGGATCACCTCGCGTTCGACGGAGCTAAATGCCTTGCCCGGCGCGACGGTAAAAAGCAGCCCGGCACCGTTCAAACGGTCGGCGGAAATATCGGGTGCCAAGAGCGGCAAGTATCCGTTATGGGTAAGCACGCGCCCCAACGTGGCCACGCCATCGTCGCACCAAGGATCGCTGCCCATCGCTTCCAGATGCGAGGCATCGATATAGGCCACCGGACGGTCGGTCGTCTGCGTGCCATCGGCCAACACCCGCGAGGTTCCCTCTGGCAACATGCGTGCCGTGGCGTCATCGATCAGCGTGCATACGACGATCGCAGCCGCGACGAGCACGGCGACGGCCGCCAAACGCGGTACTTCAAGCCGCTGGAATAAGAACCCAATGGCCGCGATACCCGTTGCCAGACCCAATATCTGCCGCCACCAAACCTGCGGCGACGGGGACTTCATTGCCAGCGAGCCGAGCAACCGCCCGACGAACATATACGAGAACGGAATCCGGTCGTTGCAAAGGCAGCGTGCATCTCCCAGCGCGACGATCGAGCCGCGACCCAAATCCTGCTGTGCGGCAAGCACCAAGTCTCCCAGGTGATTGCCGGGTTGATAGTCCAGTGAACCGGGGCGGTCGGGGTCGCTGCCGCCTTCGTCCCACGACCAACGACTGGAAACCAACGGCCCGGCGGGCCAGATGGCGCGGATCGAAGCGGCCCGATCGAAACTGAAGCGATTCGTGGCCGTATCGAGATTGGCGGTTGCAGCGTGCGGCGCGGCAAGGAGGTTGCATTCCCAATGTTCGCTGACGGAGTTGGCCATATCGTCGCGAAACGCCATTGAGGTGGGCTTCAAAAGATCGTTCAAGACGTTCTCGACCGCGCCGAGACGGCTCTCCGGTTCTCCGGCCACAAGCAATCGTCCGCCGGCGAGAACAAAGGCGTGCATGCGATTCTTAACGTCGTCCGGCACGGCTGCCGAGCTGCGCGTTTTGCCCATTCCACGGGGGGGAAGCACGATCACGACATCGGCCTCAATTAGATCGTCGGGTGCCAAATCTTTCGAGACGACGAACTTCCCGCCCAGGCTTTCCACCAGCACCGGCAACAGCCCAAAGCGCGGCGCATCGTGCGGCAGAGGCTTGCCGGGATCGTTGACGCCCCAATCGATGCCGCCCCAATCCATGCCGCCGTCGTAAGCCACGATTTTGTGACCTTGCAAATCGGGTTTGCCGGGGGCGAAGAAAAAAGCGAAGGCCGCCACGGCCGCTAAGCCGGCCGGACCAAACATTTCCCAAGCCGTTTCTGGCCGAACGGAGGCACTGGGCAAGGCATCGCTAGCGCGACCGCGATTTTTGCGAACCGAACCGGGCCGAAGTGCCTTCTCGGTTTCACTGCGGGACTCGTCGCGAATGTCGTCCAGCGAAGGCAGCCAACCGGCAGTGCCGAACATTACTGCGGCAATCGTAGCGTGCAGGATTGCCGCCAGGAGCGGCAGATTCCAAGGTACGAGCGTTCTCAAGGCATTGCCCCAAGACCAAATGCCCAGCATCGAGGTATCGGTTTTGATCGGCGCAATCGCCGCAGGCAAGAGACGTGTCAGATCGTCCGAAAAGGCCAGCACGAGGAGGTAGACGATCTGTGCGGCAACAATTGCAGCAACGGCGACAAGCGTTCGATTGGGATGATTCATCGGCGTTGCGTTTCGCCAATAGACGGTCAGCGCGGCCATGAGCACGAGGAAGTCGATGCCGCCAAAACTGGCGCCAATCACCAGGGGCCGGCCCGTGAGCCAAGCGGCGAAGTGACCTTCCGCACGGCCCAGACCATCGGACAATGCCCAAACGGTCGGCGAGGCGTCGCAAGCCATGCGGTAGAGGGCCAGCACGGTAGCGGCCAGGGCAACGGACATGGCGACGCGCCCTATCAGGCCGGGCCGAACTTGTGCGATGGCCGCCAACACGACGACCACCGCCATGATATTGACCACCGTCGCCGAAAATGCCGTCATCATCACCGCCACAACGCCTGCCGCGAGGAACATGATGCCGTGCTGCGTTTCCAAACGGCGGCGCGAAGGCGCGGTCGCCGCCAGCACCGTGCCCAGGGCAATCCAAGTCAGCACCTTTTGCAACGGCGGGGAAATCCAACCGAGCGAACCGGCCGCCAGCCACGTCGCCAGGAGACCGCCGATCAGCACCAGGTAGGCTGGTATCGGCAGCGGTGCGGGCGAGAAAGTCGGGGCGTTCGTGGAACTATTTTCAAGCGTGGTGTTCATTTCTGGCCTCTAATATGCGGCTCCAACGAGAACAGGGCAAGCCCCACCCCAAGGAATAAGCTCATCCACAGCAGCACGCCCGCCGATCGAGCCACATTTGACCCCAACAAACAGAGACTGCCCGCCCATAGGCCGACGAAGGACAGCACCCACCCGCTCCGATACCGACACCGCATCAAGAGGATCGCCAAGGCGGGCGTGGCGGCGACAAAATGATAGCTCCAAACGACCGGCGAGAACCAGAGCGTGGCCAGCGATAGCAGGGCAATTTTATTCGACATGTCTTCCGAACCACCTCGACTGCTCGTGGGCCGGCAATATATGGCCACGACGACGCCGAGGAGTGCCATCACGCCATAAAAGGCCGCTTGTAGTTGCCCCGCCGTGAGTTGCGCGAATTGCACGCGATTGCGGGCGGCACCCGGTTCGCTGCCAAACGACGATAACAGCCGACGCAGCGTAATCGCCACCGATTCGTTGGTTAGCCGGTCTTCGTCGATGCCGGTGGGCGAGATCAACTGCCGATTGGTCGTTCCCGCCGCTCCTTGATGCCACCATCGTTCGTGTTCCCTCCACGCGCCTGCCGGGCCAAAGGCGGCAAGGCTCAGCACGATATTCAATGTTGCAACGACGACCATTGCCACGAGGGCCGCTTTCCACTTTCGCTGATACACGAGAAAGGCGATGCCGAGCATCGGTAGTAGTTTGAGCCAAGCCGCGATACCAAGTAGGGTTCCGCCGGACACCGCGCGACCGCGACAAGCTCGATCGACTCCTTCGAGCATCAGCCAAAGCATCAACACGTGGAAACTGCCCAAGGCCATGCCGTCGATCACCAGCGGCATGGCCAGTAAGCCGGCGGTCAGCGTCGCATGACGTCGCAATGCTGCATCGGGCGAAACAACTAGCCGATTGCATATCGTTCGCAACAAGCCATACCAAGCGAAGCAGCCGAACAGATACCAGACAATGGCCGTCACCTGGATCGGCAGACGGCAAAGCAGCATCCACGGCACATCGGCCGACGGCCAATAGCGGGCGAGCGTTGAATCGGGATCGCGCGTGCCGTGTGCAAGAATGTATCGGCCTGCATCGCAGAATCCGGCCAAGTCGGGGCCGCCGTCGATCGCCCGTTGATAGGCCATCGGCAGCCCGACAACCAACAGGATCAAGAGTACCGCACGGCCGAGGCGTTCCCAAGGATGTACGGCAGAGACGTTCGCTCGAGCGGGAATTGTCGTTGCGTCAAAAGTGACTTGTGCCATAGTTCTGTTGGGTGGTTTGTGTTCGCGTCGGGCCTCGAACCCCCCAGATTATCTACAATTCGCAATTCTACGGCAAGGTGAGTTTTTTGCGAGGTTATAGAACGGACTCGGAGGTCCGCCCCGTGGGATTTCCCATGCAGAAAGAGGGGGCATCGGGCCGATTGTAAGAAAAGGCGATCTTCCCGACACGGAGGTGCGGACGTGGATAACGATAGGGAAAAACAATGGGCTGGGGTGCCCAATTTTTTGGCTTGTGCCGCTCTTATGGCACTTTGGTCTGGCTCGACGTTCGCGCAGTCCGAGTTTACGTCGGGCCCAAGCTTTGGCCAATCGGTCTCCGAGAGCTTCCATAAGATGGGCGAGGCCGTTACGCCCACGCCCGCCCCCAAGCAGACCGACGATCCGATTTCGCTGAAAACCGAGAGCAAGCCGAGCGTCGATCTTTACGTTGCGGTCGCTCGACTCTACGAAGAATCGAATAACCTCCCTGCTGCCGAGGAAGAATTTAAGAAGGCGTTGAAGCTTTCGGCGACCGACTTGCGCGTTCTGCTTGGCTACGCCAAACTGAAAGACCGCATGAATCAGCCTCAGGAGGCGATCAAGTTCTATCAGCAGGCCGAGAGGAAACATCCAAAAGAGCCTACGGTATTTAACAATCTGGCCATCCATTTTGCCCAGCGGGACATGTTCCGCGAAGCAATCGCCGCCGAACAGCGTGCGGTGGAATTACTGCCCACGGAGCCGCGATACCACAATAACTTGGCCACGCTTTTCGTCGAAGTCGGCCGGACGAAGGAAGCCTACGAGCAGTTTCGTGCCGTTCCTTACGATGAGCCAACCGCCCACTATAACTTGGCCTTCGTGCTAAACAAGAAGGGCCTCAAGGCGGCGGCGATCCAGGAGTTCACCATCGCGTTGCAAATGAATCCCGGCATGGCCCCCGCTCGCCAGTGGGTCGAACGCCTGTCCGTTGAACGCGGCGACGGTCGTGGCATTGTTCAGATACCAAGAAATCGCCCGGTCGCCACCGCGCTGAGCCAGCTGGAAGACGACCCAATACGACAAGCTGCTCCCGTCTACCCGGAACCGCGATATCAAACTCCGCCAGCTAATCCGGGCGTAGCGGCGCGCGATCCGCGATCGGTCGGCGTGCGGGTGTTGTCGCCACCGACTTCTCAAGGGGCCGAAGTGCAGCGTCTGCCGCCCGCCGGGTATCCGGCCCAATCGACGGACCTCATCGCGCCCAATCCGCCGGGATACCGCTAGGGGCAGAGTGTACGAGGCTCAATAAACGGTAGGCCGGGTCGTCCCCCTTCTTGACCCCGGTTGCCGCTCGAACTACCATAAGTGGCGATTTCTCCACTTTCTCCCTCCTAGCCTCCGAGAGCCTATTATGACCGCTATCGTTTCCCGCCGTACCGTCCTGGCTTTGGGTGCGGCGGCTGCCGCCGAAGTCCTTTTGAGTTCCACCGCTGCGGCTGCCGAGCCTAAGCATCGCGTTGTTGTTTGGTCGGAGGGTTCCGCTCCGAAAAACGTCTATCCCCACGATATCAACGGCTCCGTGGCCGAGGGGCTGAAGCCGCTGGCGGAGAAGGGCTGGGAAATCGTCACGGCTTCGATCAACGATGCGGATCAGGGAGTCTCGGCTGAATCGCTTGCCAAAACCGATGTACTCATGTGGTGGGGACACAAGTTTCACGGCAACGTGAAGAAAGAACACGTCGACGCCATTGTCGATCGGGTCAAGAACGGCGGCATGGGCTTCATCGCCATGCACTCGGCCCATTTCTCCAAGCCGTTGAAGGCCCTGCTGGGCACGAATTGCGGCTGGAAGGGCGGCTACGTCGAAGACGGTAGCAAGCTGGAACTAATCGTCAAGGACAAAAAGCACCCGATCAACGAGGGCATTTCCGATTGCACGATTGCCCACACCGAGCGTTATACCGAGCCGTTCGAGATTCCCGAGCCGGAGTCGGTCGTGCTCGACGGCGTATACATCCGGCCCGACGGTACGAAGGAGCGATCGCGGCAGGGCTTCGCTTGGACCATCGGCAAGGGCAAAGTATTCTACTTCCAGCCGGGTCACGAGACCTACCCGATCTTCTTCGACGCCAACGTGCGGAAAATTCTCTGCAACGCGGTGGAGTGGGCGGGGAAGAAATCGTAGCAGGTTTACTCCTCCCGCAGCTTCGTCTGAGCATCGATCTTGCCTTCGAGACGGCGAATCGTGATTACGTCTTTATCGGAGTAGATTTTAATGCGGGGATCGTCGAGCGACATGCAGACGTACCTGGCACCGTCGGATTTCGTTAGGGCAAAGAACGCACCAAAGGGTAGCTTTCGCGTGCCGAAGAGTTCGCAATCTTTTCTTTCGTGCGCATTGCATCGTGCGTTTTCGTCGATGCTGTGTCCAGTGCCTTGGCACATCGGGCAGGCCTTCCAGGCTTTTACGGTCTGGTTGATTTTGTCTCCGTTCGGGAATACAACTGGCTTGACGGTCATGTAAGAGATTGATCCCTTGATGCAGTTGGGGCACTTGGGCTTGCCCGTGCCGCCGCAGGTTGTGCAAAACGCGTATTTGAAAATCATACGGCCCTCGACCGCCAGCCGCGACTGGCTGGGAAGCTGCAACAAATTGTCGTTGGATAGCGGTAAGACAATTGCTTTGGCCGCGCCCCTTTCGCCCGACAGGCCTAGCCGAAGCCCGGTCTTGACTCGATCCGAGGAAGAAACACCTGCAACGCGAAATTCTAAACGAATAAAGGCACCGTCAAATGCTTTGCCGAGCTCAATCGCCTTGCTTTGTTCCTCGTTAAGGCTGCCGCTGCGTCGCCCGCTAGCGGCAATACCGCGACTCCAAATCCGCGAAATCTGGGCGAACTCCCAGTCCGATACTTCCTTCTGGTCGCCATCGCTGAGCCGCTCGTACGATATCTTATCGATCTTGTTGTCGCCCGGCGTTTGCAAGACTACCATGTCCCGTTCAACTAGCTTCAAGCGACCCTGTACGATGTAAGTGCCGCCACCGGACGGCTTGATGCCGGGGCCGGGATCGTCGGGTACAATTTCGTCGATCCGTTTTTCGACCTTGATTTTGATCAACCCGGCAAGACCCGGCAGCGATTTTTTATACCAAAGCAAAGCCCTGAGCTGCGCCCGTTTCTTGGCGGCTCCTTGCGATTGTTCGGCAACGGTCCACCACGCATCCGCCAGTTTTTCCTGATCCTCGCTTGCGGTAACGCGCACGAGTTCCATGATGGCGGCGGCCTTTTGTTCCGGATTCTTTCCCAAGGCCAGCAGGGGAATTCCTTCGTCCCAATTGCCCTTCAACAGGCATTGATACGAACCCACGGTCTGATTCGCGTCGGGGTCATCGGGCACTCGATCCAGGATGGCTAGCGCAGCTTGCACGTGGTCGAACGCCTTCGCACATTCCTCGCACGCGGTGCAACGTTCGGTAGCGCGGCGTGCAAGTTCTTTGTCGCGGGACTTACGGGATTCATCGAGCGCCATCTCGCCGACTTGTTTGGCACCCGCAAAATCATCCTTGGCCATCGCGCTTTCCAATATCGTCAAGCACTTTTCGGCCAACGACCGATGCTCTTCCGCCGAGTGGGCACTCGCCGCGACGGCGATCAAAGCGTCCCGCTTCCATTCCGCGACGTTGACTTGGAAAGTCTCGTCCATTCGATCGATGGCCCGTAGTGCCGTATTGCCATCGTTGGCTTGCATGGCAATCACGCGGGACAAGCGGAGAAGTACAAAGCATTCCGCGCTGTCGTTGTCGGCCTCTCCCGCTTTGACCAATAGCCTGCCGGCAAGCGAGGTCTTCTGGGCCGGCGTTTTGGCTCCGGCATACTCATCGCCATAGACTTCCTTGACGAGCGCGGTCGCCTTGGCTAAGACCGCCGCGTCGGGAACCGGCAGTTTCTTTTGGGGTAAGTTTCCGCCGTATATGCTTCGGGCGTCGAAAAGCAAAACGGTTGCCAACGATAGGCAAACGAAGGTTCGGTGAAGGCGCGAATAGACCAACATGGCGAAATTCCCTCCTCACGATACGACATGCTACCAAAACCGCTACAACGCAGCGAACGTAGTATGTCCGAGAGCACAGATGTCGTCAAGGGATGGGATCGCGCCAACAAGAGAACTGAAAAGTACGGCTTTTTGTAGTGCAGGCGTCTCGCCTGCCCCAATAAAATGCGAGCGAGACGCCTGCACCACAAGTGTTGTTTTTGCGGCGGGCTTCTCATTCACAGGCGGAACGCAGAAACGAGGTTTCGTTTTCGTCATGCCGCCACGCGCGAACGGTAGCCCCATTTGCCGAGCCAATAAAGATAGGCGCGGAAGTGGCGCAAGGCATCGGTCGAGAGGAAGCGGTTGCTGGCGCGCTGTTCAATGTGGTACGCGCTCGTGCCGCCGTGATACATCACGCGCCATTTGCCGCGCGCCATCCGCAGGCACATGTCAACGTCCTCAAAGTATTTTACAAAACTTTCATCGAACAGACCTACCGCATCAATCGCCTCGCGACGCAGCATCAAAAAACATCCCGAAAGCCATTGGCAGTCGAACGTATCGACGGGCGATTGATCGCTGTAGAGATAGTGTCCTACCGTCTTACGCATGAAGCGGCTCAATCCAAGTCGCCGAGCCAGAATCACGGCGAGTGACTGAAATCGCCGCGCGGCCCATGCGTCGAGCCCATCGGCATGAAACAACCGGCAGCCCGACACGCCGCATTCGGGATGCGAATCCATGAATTCGACCATCCGAGATAGGCATTGCTGTCGCGGATCGAAGAACATGTCGGTGTTGAGCATCAGCACGTAGCGGGCCGTCGAAGCGGCCAAGATGCGGTTCATATTCGCTGCATAGTTAAGCCGCTCGGCGTTTCGTACGACTTTGGTATTCGGCACGATTTCCCGCCACGGCTCAACGCCATCGGGCGATTGATTATCGACTAAGATCAGGCGGTAATCCAAACCGGGTGCCGATGCCTTCAGTGTACTTAACAAAGGCCCCATCAATGGCCGCTCACCCGTGTAGATCACGCCCACATCCAGGTCGCGAACTTCCTGCGGCGAAGGTGTATAGACCTTGAGGCCGTCCTTGGTTCCCAGCGAACCTACCCTAGCAGCCATGAGCTGATGTCGCATGCGGAGTTTCCTTCCTTGGATTTCCCGATCGATCCTAGGCGGCTTTGCGCCGCGTAGCGGGCTGGAACTCAACATTCTCAAACCCAGGTATCTTTTCGACCGTTTCGTCCGCAACCTGGGGACCGCTCTCCAATGGGTCCGGTTGTTCCGCTTGCTTAGCCTGGACAATCTGGGTGAAGCTTGTGGCGCAATTGCGTAGAAACTGGCGAATCAGGCCAAATTCGTGGTGTCCGAAGACGCGCAAGCGAATCATAAGTACGATGAGCATGGTGGCGATGATCCAGGCCAGGGCATCCATGCGAAAAATGGTTGCTGCCGTGGCCGCCGCTCCCGTCGTCAGGCACAAGGCACCGATGATTCCTAGAACCTGCCACGGACCCCAACCCCGTTGCAGGAGGCGATGGTGGATGTGTTCGCGGTCGCCCAAAGCCATCGGCCGGCCCGAGAGCCTGCGGCGGATGACGGCCATCACGACATCGAACATCGGCAACGTCATTAGCACGACGGGTGCCGTGATGGAGAGCGTGGCCGAGCTTTTTAAGTTCCCTTGCATCCCCAGGACGCCAATAACCAACCCGATGAGCGTGCTGCCGCTATCGCCGAGGAAGACGCTGGCCGGCGGCCGATTGAAGACCAGAAATCCGGCCAGCGAGGCCGCTAGAACCATCGCTGCGGCGGCGACGTGCGTATGCCCCATGTTGTAGGCGATGATGCCCATCATGGTTGCCGTGGAAAGCCCCACGACCGAGGCCAAGCCATCGAGCCCGTCGATCAGATTCAAAGCGTTGATGCAGCCGATCAGCCAGAAGACTGTAAGCGGAATGCCGAACCAGCCGAGTTCGACGCGATAGCCGAAGATGATTACGAAGTTTACGGAATACCCTGCCAGGGCAATTACCAAAGCCGCAGTGAACTGCAACAAAAGCTTGGCCCGCGAGCGAAGGTTATAGCAATCATCCACCGCGCCGAAGACACAGGCCAAGGCGGCAGCCGGAATGATGGCACCACACAAAGCGTAAAGTTCGGCGTGCTGGAAGCGACGCAGGGCAATCGCGGTCGTGAGTCCGGCAGTCATCGCCAGAAAAACGGCCACTCCGCCACACAAAGGCACTGGCTCGGGGTGGAACCGGCGTTCGGCATCCGGATGCGCCAGCACTCCCAACCGCCACGCGACATGCCGCACCACAGGCGTCAACGCGAGTGAAGCAATTAGCGCAACGGCCATCGGAATTAAAAGATAAGGTATTTCGCTATCCATAGCTTTGAACCCAACATCCATGCCGGGCGATTTATTGGTTGTTCAACTCCGCGCCAAGACTAGTACCTTCGACTTATTGAAACCAAACCGTACTCGATCGACCGGTGCAAAGCCCAGGGCTTCCACGCGGCTTTGCAGCACGGAATTTCGCTCCGGCGTCCGCTCGTCGGTCGGCAGCAGCACGACATCGGGCCGAGACTTCCGAATCCGCTTCATTACGGCGGCAACCGTGGCGATTTCCGGGAACGACTCGCAACGGCCATGAGCGTAATAATTAACGACTTGGGTCTCGCCATCGGGGCCGAAAATACGTGCTGTCGGCCCGTAGGATTGGTGTACCCAGCGACCTACATCGACCGACGCTGCCCTAGGGCGGTAGTCGCTTCCGAAGGCGATCGTCAGGTTGACTGCCAACAA
>JANXOJ010000627.1 GCA_025353625.1 Planctomycetota bacterium
GTTTTGGCTGCGGGAAGTGCTTGCTTATGGACGGGATTGCTTATTGTTTTGCTGCTTTAGGTTGCCAAATCGCGATAACCGTCGCTCCGGCTTTGGAAAATGGGAAATTATGTGGTAAAAGTCGGATAGACGAAGTACAATGACGATTAGCCCAAGGGGCAGGGTCTGCACTTGGGAATGACCATCTTTAGTTTGCGCGGTTTGGAATGATGACGACCATCACTTGGGTGAGAACGTATCGTGACGAGCCGTTAGCATTAAAAATCTGGAAATCCCTGCGGTCTTCGCCGCCGCCACGGAACACGGTACGCGAAGCCGCATAGACATTTGCCAGGAGAGTAGGCATGTCAAGTTTTCTTTTCTTGCGTCGTATGTCGCTGCCATTCGTAGCGGCGGTCAGCATGGCTATGGCCGTGACCGCGGAATCAAACGTGCTGGGCGGTGAGGCAGCCCGGCTGGACGGATTTACCCAAGCCGACGGGACGAACAACTTCGCGTTGAGTCTCAAGGCGGCGGTACCGGAAATTCCGGGGCCGCGTGATGTCGTGATCCTAATCGACACGGCCGCGAGTCAGGTCGACGAATATCGCACAAAGTCACTTGCCACGCTGCAAGCGGCCCTAGCGAAGCTCGATCCGACGGATCGCGTTAAGCTCATCGCTTTCGATCTCAATGCGGTACCTCTGACCGACGGCTTCGTCGCGCCCAACAGCCCCGAGATGACGCGGGCCATTGCCGATCTTCAGCAACGCACTCCGTTGGGGTCGTGCGACGTGGAGAAGGCGCTCACGGCGGCGGTGAAGAGCTATGCGGGCAACAGCAAGGCGAGCCGGGCCATCGTCTACATCGGCGACGGCAGCAGTCGTGCCAACGTCCTTCTGCCTGAGCAATTTGACCGCTTGATGACCGGCCTTGCCGCCGAGCGAACACCGATTATCAGTTTTGGCGTCGGCCCGCGAATTGATGAGCAGATGCTCGGCGCGATGGCCGCGCGATCGGGCGGGATCGTCGTGCGCGAGGAAGAATCGCTCGATGCTTCGCACTATGGACAAGCCCTTGCAACGGCGGTACACGGCTCCGTGCTTTGGCCGACGGCGGCCGTGAAGTGGCCGGAGGGCATGGACGTTTATCCGCAGACCGTCCCGCCACTTCGCAGCGATCGCGACACGGTCGTGGTCGGCACGACGAAGGCCAAGGGCGCGCTGCCGGTCGAGATATCCGTCGACGGCCCCGGCGGTCCCCGAAAACTGACTTGGGAGATTCCCGAATTAAAGTCCGACGCGAACAACGCCTATCTTCCTACGCTGGTCGATCAGGCCAAAGTGGACGGCGGAAAAACGCTTCCCTTGGTGGACAGTTTTAGCCTTGCCAAGGCTCAGCATCAAATTGGTGCCGGCGGGCAAAGCCTAAACGATTTTGCCCGCAAGGCCCTGGCCAGCGGTAACCTGGACAGTGCGGAAAAGCTGGCCGGTGAAGCCCTCCGCCGCGATCCGAACGACACTCAGGCCAAAGCCGTTTTGGATGCCATCGCCAAGAAGAAGGCGGGCGGCCCAGCGGCAGATGGCCCGGCGGCACTCGCGGGCGGCCCAGCGGCAGCTCCGGCTCCCGCGGCAGCTCCGGCTGGCCCGCGTGAGCCGGGCGACTTGGTTCTCCAGGGCGATATTCAAGGTGCCCCCGGCAATATTCAGGGTGCCCCGGGCAATGGCCCGCTCGACGGTGCGGCGGCCGCGATGGTGGATGCCAGCGCGAAAGCAATCGAAGAGTCGTTGCAGAAGGAAGTTCAGAATACGATCAATCAGGCCCGCGGTCAGGCTTCGTCCTCACCGGATTCAGCCTTGCAGATGGTGCAACTCGAGGTTGAGAAGGTCAAGCCCGTGGCGGATCTTCGTCCCGAGATGCGGGATCGTTTGCTGGGCATGTTGCGTGCCGCAAAAACGGACATCGATCGACGCAAAATCGAGTTTGACGCGCGGACGCAAAAAATAACCGAAGAAGCAATGCAGCAACGCGAAATGCTGATGCTCAACCAGGCACTCGCAACCAATCAGGTCAAGCTGAAGCAGTTGATGGATCGCTACGATTCGTTGATGGCCGAAGGGCGGCATCGCTTGGCCGAAGAGTCGGCGGCTGCCGAGGCGGCGAAGATTGCCAATACGTCGATCGCAAGTGCTGCCCCAATCATTCTGGTTGCAACGCACAGTGCTCGCTACCGAGGCGCGCTGGACGACAACATGGCCGTTCGCGTGGCTGCCCAAAAGGGCTTTGTCGATACCTTGTATCAAACCGAGAAGTCGCACGTTCCCATGCCCGACGAACCGCCAATCGTTTATCCCGACGCCGAAGTCTGGAAGGAACTGACGGCTCGCCGCAAGGAGAAGTATAGCGCGACGGAACTCTCGCGCCGCGGCCCCGCCGAAAAGAAAATCGAAGAAGCACTGAAGTCGCCGACGACGATCGAATTTGTCGATACGCCCTTTAAGGACGTCATCGATTACCTCAAGGATCTGCATAAGATCGAAATCCAACTCGACACGGCCGGCCTGAAGGATGCGAGCGTTGAGCCCGATACGCCGGTCACGAAAAATCTCAAGGGCATTTCGCTCCGCTCGGCCTTGCACCTATTGCTCGACGAAATGCAATTGAAGTACGTGATCCACAACGAAGTCTTGCTCATCACCTCGCCGCAGAAGGCCGAAAGTGACGAGTTCATGACCACCAAAGTCTACCCGGTGGCCGATCTTGTCCTACCAATCAAAGAAGCCGGTCTAGGTGGCGGCTTCGGCGGGATGGGTGGATTCAGCGGCAGCATGGGCGGCGGCGGTGGCGGCGGCCAAGGTGGCGGCATGGGCGGCGGCGGCGGCATGGGCAACATGGGCGGTGGAAATATGGGTGGCGGTGGCGGTGGAGGCATGATGGGCGGCGGTGGCGGCATGGGCGGCGGCGGCGGAGGCATGGGCGGCGGCGGCGGTGGCGGGTTCTTCAACCTCCCCCGCGAAATCGTTCCTCACAAGGCCAAAGGCCAACGCTTCTTCGCCATTCCACCGGAAACCGTCGCCATGTCGGCTTCCAAGTCGGCGGATAAGTCCCCGGTAGCCGATGTTAAGGCGGTTGTCGCTGCGGTGCCGGCCCACGTCGGTGCCATCCAATTGGCGATCGCTCCCGGTGCCGACGTTGCGAAAGCATGGGAAGCCTTCTTTGCTCAACACGATCCAAGCAAGGAGTTGGCCCCCAAGGCCACCGATGCCGCCGAGTTGAAGGCGCAAGGCGCCGAGCTGGCAGCGAAGCAAGTTCGGCAAAAGCAGGCCATCCTTGAAACCGTTCAGGAACTCAAAGAAGCGGCCACGAAAGCCGACTTCCAGGGCAAGAAGGACGAGGCGATCAAAAAGCACGCAGAGGTCGTCGCGCTAATCGGGGCTGCAATGCGCCACCATCAGACTCAGCCCTGGATGTACGAAGTTTTGGCCATGAGCATGGAGGCGGCGGGCCGACCGCAGGAAGATATCGAGCGCGCAATTCTATCGGCACTCGAATTCGCCGACACCTCAGCCGACCTGATCTTTTTGGGTGCTTATCTGACGAAGATCGGCATGGATCAACGCGCCTTGCAGATATTTCATCAGGTTGCCAAGTCCGAGCCGCTTTGGCCGGAACCCTATTATTACGGACTTCAGGCGGCTCGCAAGTTGAACGATATCGAAGGGCTCCAGTGGACGACCTCGGGGATTTTGTCCCAAGCATGGCCGCCCGCTCAGGCAAAAATATGGGATGTGGCTTACCGCGTTGCCAATGCCACGCTGGCCGATCTCCGCGCTAAGAAACGCAACGAAGAGGCCGACCAGTTCGAGAGCGTTCTCAAGAAGGCACTAATACGCGATTGCGTCGTTAAGGTGCAGTGGACCGGCGATGCCGATATCGATGTCATGATTAAGGAGCCTGCCGGAACGGTTTGCTCCCTCCGCAATACTCGCACCTCGAGCGGCGGTGTGATGGCCGGCGACATGCCGACCGCCGACGGCAAGCCCAGTCTCGACGGTCATTCGGCCGTCTATGCTTGCCCGAAGGGTTTCAGCGGCAACTACCAACTCCTCATCCGCAGGGTTTGGGGCAAGGTGACGACGGGGAAAGTCTCGGTGGAGGTGACGACACACTTCAACTCGCCGAAGGCTAAGGTCTCGACCAAGAAGATTCCGCTGGACGATGGCGAAGCGCTCGTCAAATTCGACTTGGCCGATGGTCGTCGGACGGAATCGCTTCGCGATCAGCAAGTGGTCAACGCGGCGATAGCTCAAGTAAACATCATGGAAGGCGTTCACCAACAAGTTTTGGCGCAGCAACTCAATGCCTTGAATGATCCGGCAGCGGCAGCCGCGTTGGCGGCCGTGCAGAAAGCGGTGAATACTTCAGGTCAGGCGGCAGCGGCAAACCCCATTCCGAACGGTTTCCCCTTTGGAACGCGCGGTGCAGTCGGCTATACGCCGGTCATTATCACGTTGCCTGAAGGAACCAACTTCGCGGCGACGGCTGTCGTTTCGGCCGACCGCCGGTACGTGCGCATCACCTGTACGCCGCTCTTCTCGAGAGTTTCCGACGTCCACACGTTTAGCATCGATAGCGGTGCGACCGCAAACACGCCCGGCGTAGGCACGGGCGGATCGGGCTTCTCCGGCCTCGGCGGCGGTGGCGGTGGCGGCCAGGGCGGCGGCGGCCAGCAAGGCGGCGGAATTTTCTAACGTGCGATTGCCGACTACGTTTGCGGCAACACGATTTTCGTAAATCCAACGGCAGGCCGGGCAAAATTAGCCCGGCCTGTTCTGTTTTCTACCTTTCTTAAACCACCATTCTTACCACAATCGCGCGGCAACTTATTCCGATTGGGAGAAAAATGTGGATTGTGCCGAGTTTGCAGTCGAATATACGTAAGCAAACCCTCGCTAAGACCGGAGCCGGCGACGAATGGAATTACGTCGCTGCTGGCCCAAGGTTAAGCGGTCTTCATTCGTCAAATTTTGGATCAGGTTACGGAAGGACCGGCACCATGAAGTCATGGATGGCAATTTTTACAATCTCCGCTGCGTTAGTCGCCGCTGCCGGGTGCTGTTCGTGTCAGCATCCGTACGACACTTGCGGGCCGGTCTATTCTCGCGGAGAGTGCGCCAATTGCAGTCCGGATTATCGCTCGGGTTCTGCACTCAATCGCCAGGGCACCGCAACGCTCGCTGCCGATCGAAGCAGGATGCCGGCAACGCGCGTTGCAAAGAAGCGCGCCGCCAAGCCGAAAACGGGCGCACCGCAGGTAGCGACCATGCGGCCAACTCCCGCCGGGCGGCCGACGCTGGCGCGACCCATTGCACTTGAGTCTCCGCATGTGGTGAAGCTCGATCCTGTTTTGGCTCGTCCGGTAGAGCCAACGAGCGATCAAAAGGCGAGCGAAGAAGCTGCATTTGCCGCTAAGCTTCCGGCTGGCACCGTGATGGCACCGCCGGGCACGCGTGAAGGATCAACGAAGGTTTTGTCGGTCACCGACAAACGCCTCGATGAGGCTCCGTCGGCGGTCGCTGATCGGAAAGAAGTCGAACCGTTCGCCGAGCAGCCTGCCGAGCATACGGAAGAGTGGCACGCGGCACCCCGCCGCCGATCGTACGAGACGACGCGGTTACCGACAACGGATCGGTAAGGATATTCGATCAGAGCGTCCAGCCATTCGGCAGCGTCGTTCCCTTGGGAACCACGAAGATGCCATCGCGAATCATGCCGTAGGCAGTTTCCTCGCCGTTTTCAATTTTGCCGTTGCAGACGGCTTTCACATTGGAGCCGATGCGGCAGTTTTTGTCGATGATGGCACCTTCGATGTGCGACCCCGCACCGACGCCGATCGGAACGGACGCCCCGACCGGCGAATCGGATGGCAATTCGTAGAAGTCGTTGCCCATCAGGATTGAATTGCGGATGGTGGCATTTTTGCCAATGGAGCACCGCAAGCCAATGACGCTATTTTCGATAACGGCACCCTCTTCGATGCGGCATCCATCGGCGATCATGCTTCCTTGGATGGTGGCTCGATCGATGCGCGACGGCGGCAGAAACCGCGCCTGCGTGTAGATTGGTGCGTCGGCGGTCGAGAGATCGAAGGCCGGGTTCGGATGCGCCAACTGGATATTCGCCTCGAAAAACGATTTGATCGTGCCGATGTCCTCCCAATAACCGTCGAACAAATGGCACTGTACGCGGTGCGTCCTCATCGAAGCCGGAAAAACTTCCTTGCCGAAGTCGCGATAGGGGGTCTTCTCCAAGGCGTCGACCAACGTCTTGCGATTGAAGAGATAGATACCCATGCTCGCCAGACAGGTGCGGCCGCGACTCTTTACGCCGTGGGCGTCAATCCAGGCCGGATCGGTTTGCACGAGGTCGAGATCCTTTTGCGTTTGCGGCTTTTCGAGAAAGCCGACGACCCGCCCGGAATCGTCCACGCGCATGATCCCCATCGACGAAGCATCTCTGCTTTCGATGGGCAGGGCCGAGATGGTCACATCGGCCTTGTTCTCCTGGTGGGTTTTAAGCATGGCTCGGAAGTCCATGCGGTAGAGTTGGTCGCCGGATAGGATCAACACATAGTCGATGCCCGGGTCCTCGAAATTCCGCAAGTTCTGCCGCACGGCGTCGGCGGTTCCCTGATACCAGTTGGAATTGTCTTGGGTTTGTTGGGCCGCGAGAATTTCCACAAAGCCGCGGTGGTAGGCGTCGAAGATATAAGTGCTGCGAATGTGCTGGTGCAGGCTCGTGGAATTGAACTGCGTCAGCACGTAGATGCGATTCAGCCCGCTGTTGATGCAGTTTGAAATCGGAATATCAATCAGCCGGTATTTTCCGCCGACCGGAACGGCCGGCTTGGACCGAACTTTTGTGAGCGGATAGAGCCGACTTCCCTGTCCGCCGCCGAGTACTAATGCAATTACGTTTTTCATGTCGGTTCCTCAGCAATGATTGTAGTCTATGGCCATCCTACCGGCAGCAGCAACGCTTGCTACTTCTTCCCAACGTCAATCGATCCATCTGCTGCGGAGGCCCGCCATGCTAGGGCCAGCATGATCGAACCGAAGACCAAAAGCGCGGCACCCCAGTAGATATTGACGTTGATTCCGAGCGAACGTTGCTGATACATGGCATCGGCATTGGTCGCGATGCCGTAGATGGCCATCATCGTGCCCACGAGCGAGAACATCAGACCCATTGGAAGTCGAAGATCGAGCATTGCAGCACCTCTTAGGAATCGGTTGGGGATTACCAGAAAATATAATTCAAGACGACGCAGGCCACCAGTAGGATTGTGCCCAGCACGGCCGGACGAAGAATCCACGGGCCTTCTTCCTGTTGCAGTTTGGGTGTCAGCGAATAGACCAAGCCCTTGAGATCCTCGTTGCTCTTCGTCCGTCGCGTTACGAGCGAAATGCCCAGCGTGAGGACGAAGCAACTGATGAAAGCAAAGCTAGCCAGCCAGAAATTCTGGGCCATGGTCGAGTGGAATTCATAAAGGTGCATGCCGAGCCAGCCGCCTTTGTTTTCGGCGACGGTCAAGCCATGCACGAGCGCGGAGGTAGAAATTCCACCCAAGAGTCCCAGGAACGCGCCCGTCCCCGTGGTTCCGGACCAGAACATGCCCAGCAGAAACGTTGCAAACAGCGGGGCATTCACAAAGCCGAACACCAACTGGATGATGTCCATGGCGTTGTCGTAATTTCGCGCCATATAGGCACACGCGATGCTAAGTAGAATACCCACAACCGTGACGACGCGGCCCATCGACAAATAGTGGTCGTCGGTCTTGTTCGGGGCAATATAGGCTTGGTAAAGGTCGTAGGTCCAGACCGTATTGAAGGCCGTCACGTTGCCTGCCATGCCCGACATGAACGACGCCAAAAGTGCCGTAAGGGCAAGGCCCAACAGTCCGTTCGGGCAGTACCTTTTTACCAGCGATAGGATCACGCCGTCGTAATCGTTTTCATAAACGGCTTCCTGGATGCCGCTCTTGAGGGCTTTGTCGTCCAGCGTTGCGGCATCGCGAAGCAGAACGGCCACTTTCTTAGCGTCCAACGGCTTGCCGACGGCCTTGCCAACGGCCTCAAATGCCGCCACCTTATCGAGCGTGCCGCTATTTTTTACCGCAGTAAGCATTTCTGCCGATACCTCAATCGGTTTCGATGGTAGACGCGGCAAGTGATATGCCTTGCCCGGCGTCACCGCCAAACCGGCTGCC
>JANXOJ010000628.1 GCA_025353625.1 Planctomycetota bacterium
GCCAACGGTGTCTTCCGTCATTTCATTAAGAACGTAGACTTCCACGCATGAATTTTGCACGCGCTGCTCGTCGCCTTCTCGTATTGTACGCGGCTCGTACGATCCGGCCTGACTGAGCCGGAGTCGATCGACCTCTATGCCCGCCTCCGCCAGGAATTGCATCGTTGCCGTACAGCGCGCGTACGAAACCTCCCAAACATCGGGCTTGCCGCCGCTTGTGGAACCGTGTTGTCGAGCGTGGCCGCGAATTTCGATCTTCTGCCGCTTGCCTTCCAAGAGGGGCAACATCCGGGTCAGTTGATCCTTGGCCTTGTCGCTAAGCTCTTTGGAATCGTCGCTAAAGAGCAGTACGGTGCCGGTTTCCGGCTTCTCGCCGTTGTGCAACACGAAGAGAGTCGGCTTGCCGACACCGTTGGAACGATTTCCTTCGCCGGCCCATGCTTTGGGGCCGTGTTCCGAGATTTTCTTTCCGGGCGGTCGTGTGGCACCCTTCGCAAGCTTGGGCGAGGGGGGATCGCCAATGAGGCGCGACGCCATCATCGCTTTCGAGCCGGGAGGCAATGGCCCAGTCGTAACCGAACCGGCGGACTCCGGGCCTTTCGTTTTCGCAGCCGAATTGAACGGGTCGTTAAAATAGTGTGCGACGGCGTTCTTCATCTGCTTATTCTGGGCCGTAATCCACATCACCATGAAAAAGGCCATCATGGCGGTCACGAAGTCCGCGTAGGCCACTTTCCAAGCTCCACCACCTGCACCACCCATGATTACGATGCCTCAACTTCTGCGAACAGTTTGTCCAGTTCTTCGCGATTCATGCGGAATTCCGTCGAGACACCGCGTCGTGCCTGGTCCAAGGCAATCTTCGGCGGCATGTCGTTGATGAATCCCTGCATTACCACGGCAATTGTGCGGAAGAAGTTCATCTCGGCGTGTCCGAGCGATTCCATCCGCGCCGCCAAGGGGTTCATAAATCCATACGATGCAAGAATTCCCAGGAATGTACCCACCAACGCGGCACCCACTTTTTCGCCGATCTCTTCCACCGGCCCGTCGATGGCACCCATCGTGATCACGATGCCTAACACGGCCGCGACGATTCCGAATCCGGGCAAGGCGTCTGCCGTCTTGGCCAGTGCGGACACCGTGGCATGGTGCTCCTCTTCGACCACTTTCAATTCGGTTGCAAGTAGAATCGGCAATTGCTCCGGCTTGACGGTGCCTTCAATGATCGGCGAGAGGGCACCGCAAATGAATTCGGTGACGTGGTGATTCGCGGCGATTTTTGGATACTTCTTGAATATCTCGCTCTCGTGGGCGTTGGAGACGTGCGACTCCAGGGCGATCAGGCCCTCGCGCCGAGCGAGCCGAAATAGGTCGTAGAGCAACTTAAACAGTTCGTCGTACATTACTCGACTGAACGGCGCACCCTTGAAGCACTGCAAGATGCCTTTGATCAGGTCGATGAGAACCTTTTTCGGCGACATGACCATGAGCGCGCCCAAGGCCGCGCCGCCGATCGTCAAAATCTCAGCCGGATGGATCAAGGCACCGACTTTGCCCCCAGACCAAACGAAGCCCGCCAGCACACAGCCAACAACAACGACGCATCCGGCAATTACGAGCATGACATTTCTTTGGGTTGTATCGATGGTACGGTTCACGGAAACCATGAGGCTCCCCTAATATGTAGCACGAAAAACGGTGACGCGGGCCGCGATTGGCTCGGGGCATCTGGAATTCAGCGTCGGAATATGGGGATTGTTGGGATCGTTTGCGTTGCCGGGACGAGTAAGAACCGGCAAGGACCGCTTTTTTCAATCCGCCCCGACAAGATAGAATGGACGACGGGAAAGGAGCGTACCGAAATGCCATCCCCGTTTCCTGGAATGGACCCGTACATCGAGCAGCCGGAGGGCCGGAGCGATTTCCACAGCGATTTCCACAGCGATTTAGCGGCTGAAATTCGGGCGGAGTTGAACAAATCGATCCAGCCGCAATACGTAGCTCGGTTGGTGCAGCGCGCGACCCATGAACTCGTGAAAATCGAGAAGACGCGCAGCGTTCGCCCCGACATTGGCGTCTGGCAGCCGTTGGGCAGTCGTGAAAGAGAGCGCGAGTCGCAGGTGGCGGCCATCTCTCCCGCCCCCGTCCAAAACTTGGTCGCGATGGAACTGCCATTGCGGCCGTTCACGATTGAATTGCACGACTCCGCCACGCTATAACTTGTGACGGCAATCGAGATTCTTTCGCCCGTGAACAATCAACCGGTTGCAAGGCCGACGACGAATACCTTCGCAAGCGTCGGGAGTTGCTGCGGTCGTCGGCGCACTTCATCGAGATCGACTTGCTCCGCTCGGGGCGGCGACCGCCGCTGGAGCGTCCGGTCCCGGCAGCACTTCAATGGAGCCGCAGTCTTTCAACTGCGGAAATATTTGTCCGTTTTCCAGACCAGCGCGAGGTACTCCTCGCTTCAATGGAGCCGCAGTCTTTCAACTGCGGAAATCATTTGGCCGTATTTAACCATGTCGTCGGACCAGGGCGGCTTCAATGGAGCCGCAGTCTTTCAACTGCGGAAATCTTGGGAAACGAACG
>JANXOJ010000646.1 GCA_025353625.1 Planctomycetota bacterium
CCCTCGCCGATGTACGACGGCGAAGGCGTGGTGATCGAAGTGCTCGGTGCGCAAGGCCAGCCGGGCGTCGATACGCTTTCCATCATCCGCGAGTTCAACCTTCCCGAAGAGTTCGCCGCAGATTCCTTGGAAGAAGCCCGACAGGAGGTGGCCCGCTTCGATGAATCGCTGGAAGGGCAACACGGAGGGCAACACGGAGGGCAACACGGAGGGCAACGCGAAGGGCGGCTCGATCTGACGGCGGAAACGATCGTCACCATCGACCCGGTTGACGCCCGCGATTTTGACGACGCGATTTCGCTGGTCCAGCTCGATAACGGCCATTGGCGGCTGGGCGTGCATATTGCTGACGTTTCGCACTTTGTCCGTCCGCGAACGGCCTTGGACCGCGAGGCCCACAATCGCGCCACGAGCGTCTATCTGCCCGACCGCGTGTTGCCGATGTTGCCGGAGCTGATCTCCAACGGCCTAGCGAGCCTTCAGCCCGACAAGGTCCGTTATACGAAGACGGTCTTCATGGAGTACACGCCGGAGGGCATCCGCACGCACATCGAATATCATTCCGCGGCGATCAAGAGCGCGAAGCGGTTATCGTACGAGCAGGTCGATGCGTTCTTGGCGGATCGTGAAGGCTGGCGGCAAAAGCTGTCGCCCGAGGTCCATTCGCTGTTAGCCCGCATGCACGAGCTGGCGATGCTGCTCCGCCGCCGCCGCATCCGTCGTGGGTCGCTCATGTTGACGATGCCGGAGGTGAAGATCGATCTCGATGGCGATGGCCGCGTGTCGGGTGCCCACGTCGTCGAGGATACGGAAAGCCACCAGGTCATCGAGGAGTTTATGCTGGCAGCCAACGAGGCGGTGGCGGAGGTGCTTCAAGAGAAGGGCCTGCCCTTCCTGCGGCGGATTCACGAATCGCCCAGCCCGCACAAGCTCAAGCTGCTGACGGAATTCGTCCGCGAGCTGGACCTGCCGGTCACGAGCCTTCGCAACCGCTTTGAATTGCAGAACCTCTTGAACGCCGTGGCCGCACTGCCGGAGCAACATGCGGTGAACTATTCGGTGCTACGTTCGATGCAGCGTGCCACGTACAGCCCCAAGGAAGAGGGCCACTACGCCTTGGCCAGCGATTGCTATTGCCACTTCACCTCGCCCATCCGCCGCTATCCGGATTTGCACATCCATCGGCTTTTGGACGACTTGATTCGGGGCCGGAAGCCCAAGTCAAACATCGGCGAGTTAGTCGTTTTGGGGCAACATTGCAGCGACCGCGAGCAACGTGCCGACTCCGCCGAACGCGACCTGACGCGGCTCAAGCTCTTGACCTATCTGTGCGATCAGATCGGGCTGGAGATGGACGCCGTCGTAACCGGCGTGGAGAGTTTCGGCCTCTTCGTACAAGGCATCGCTCTGCCGGCCGAGGGATTGATCCACATTGAGGCCCTGGCCGACGACATCTACGCATTCGACCGCGCGACACATTCCCTCACCGGCCGCCGCTTCGGCAACCGCTACCGCCTCGGCGACCGTCTACGGGTGGTCGTCACCCGCGTCGATCCCTTGCGTCGCGAGCTAGACTTCCGCCTCGTCGGCCGCAATGAAGAAGACGAAGAGCGGCCTATCAAACCGCGAAGTGAAAAGCATAAGACGGTCAAAGTGGAGGCGAAAGGGCCGGGAAAGAATCGCGGCAAGCGAGGGAAGAAGAAATAGGAAATGTGTGCGATGGCGATTTTTCGGCGTTGCTCACGACGCGACAGACAACAAAAAAGTAGCAGCAAGATTTCATCGGCTCGTCGAACGGACGCGCGGTTTCCTCCTGTTCGTGGCGCGGTGATCGCATTATCCGGCAGGGCAAACATGTCGCCCTGACCGCCGCATAAATTGCCTTCGCGGACGAAACGCGGTACAATCGGGCCAAATGTTCCCTTGCAACCTGCGCACCTAAGCACGCTATGCCACGCTATACCCCGGCCGAAATCGAACCTAAATGGCAACAATACTGGGAAGCGAACCGTACGTTCGCGGCCCCGAAGTTGCCCAAAGGGCCCAAGATGTATGTCTTGGACATGTTCCCCTATCCTAGCGGCGACGGCCTGCACGTCGGCCACCCGGAAGGCTACACGGCCACCGATATTGTCTGCCGATACCGCCGCAATCGCGGCTATAGCGTCTTGCACCCGATGGGCTGGGATGCCTTCGGCCTGCCCGCCGAGCAACATGCGAAGAAAACCGGCACGCACCCCCGCGCGACGACGGAGAAGAACATCAACAATTTCCGTCGGCAGTTGAAGATGCTTGGCTTCAGCTACGACTGGGACCGCGAGTTGGCGACGACCGATGTTGCTTATTTTCGTTGGACGCAGTTTATCTTCCTGGTGCTGTTCGACACTTGGTTCGATGGTGCCGTGCAAAAAGGTCGTCCGATTGCCGAGTTGCCGATCCCGGACGAAATAGCCGTCGCAGGCCCCGAGGCGATCGACCGATATCGCGACGAGCATCGCCTGGCCTATCAGATTGAGGCACCGGTGAATTGGTGCCCGGCTTTGGGCACGGTGTTGGCCAATGAGGAAGTCCAAGGCGGCCTAAGCGAGCGCGGCGGGCATCCCGTCGTGCGCCTGCCGCTGCGGCAATGGATGTTGCAAATCACGGCGTACGCCGATCGGCTCGAAAACGATCTCGTTGGACTCGATTGGTCGGAGAGCATCAAGATGCTGCAACGCAATTGGATCGGCCGCAGCACCGGCGCGGAAGTCGATTTCTTTGTTGGCACGATGCTCGATGCCGAAGGCAAATCGTCGCCAAGCGAATACGAAGCATGGCGGCAGGGCAGAGCGTTGACTGGTTTTCCGAAGAAGCCCGATGAGCAGGTGTTGCGGATTTACACCACTCGGCCCGACACGCTATATGGTGCGACCTATATGGTGATCGCCCCCGAGCATCCGTTCGTCGCGCGGCTGACGATGCCGGAGCAAGCCGAGGCGGTGCAAAGCTACTGCAACAAGGCCGCGCGGAGGAGCGACCTGGACCGCACCGACCTTTCCAAGGAGAAGACGGGCGTTTTCACCGGTTCGCATGCGATCAACCCGGTGACCGGGACGCCGGTCCCGATTTGGGTGGCGGACTACGTGCTCATCAGCTACGGCACCGGGGCGATCATGGCCGTTGCGGCGCACGATGTCCGCGACTTTGAGTTCGCAAAGAAGTTCAAACTGCCGATCGTACCGGTGGTCGAGCCGGATGAGGCGTGGCTGAAAGAGCATTTCAAGAGCATTACCCCTTTCCCCGACCCGCTTCCGGCGAAAGAGAATGGCGTTCATGCGAATTCCGAAGGGGACGAAAGCGTATGGAAGAGTGTTTATCGTCAGCACGCGGGCAGCTTCCGTGAGGCGTTCACCGGCGAAGGGCATGCGATCCATAGCGACACCTACGATGGCCTGCCGACCGCCGAATTCAAGCAGCGGATTGCTGCCGATCTCACAAAGAACGGCCTCGGTCGCGCGGCCGTGAATTATAAGCTCCGCGACTGGCTCTTTAGCCGGCAGCACTTTTGGGGCGAGCCGTTCCCGATCCTCCGCGAGCTCGATGCACACGGCGAACCGAATGGCCGCCTCCGCGCGCTGACGCCCGAAGACCTGCCGCTCGATCTGCCGGCGACGATGAAATTCGACGCGGCCCACGATCGGCCCGAGCCGCCCTTGGACAAGGCCCCCGAGTCGTGGCTCTATGTGACGCTCGATGGAAAACGCTACAAGCGCGAGACGAACACCATGCCGCAGTGGGCCGGCTCGTGCTGGTA
>JANXOJ010000653.1 GCA_025353625.1 Planctomycetota bacterium
GATGCCGGCAACTACGTCTATCAAAACATCTATTACCGACAAATGACGGAATCGACGGATACGGCAGGGCCGCGCGTGGTGGCCGCCTCCGATGGTGTTGGGAACGATATCAAATTCGACAGCAGCTCCAAACTGAGCGGAGTGCAGGAACAATATCTCGTCATCGCCTTCGACAAGGAGATGCTTTCCGGCGATCCCGCTTTGGTCAATGGAGTTGCCACGCAGAACTTTGACAGCGTTCTCAATCCGGCCAACTATCAACTCGTCGATGCCAATGGAAACGTACTTCCTGGCGGCATCGTGAAAGTCGATTATGGCATGAGCGAAGCGGCCCAATTGGCGTTTGCCGACGGATTGAATCCGATTCCGTCCAATCGCTGGGAAGCGGTGATTACGGTCGATGGCAGCGCGGTGCAGGGCCTGCAACCGTTGGTCGATGGAACGTACACATTAAGGGCCATCCACTCCGTGTTGGCGAGTGCGACGACCGCCGCCCATAGCGGCCTCCGCGACCACGATGGGAATTCCCTGGGCCGCACGGGGTTCACTCCCAACGGCTACGATTTTGCCGTTACGTTTTCCGCGTCGGCAACGACCGGGCCAGGCCATCCCGGCAGTCCGGCAGCCAGTGCTACCGACACGCCCATCAACACTCCGTTAACGGCCGATGCCACGCGTCCGGCCGTTGCGTCCGATAAGGCTGGCGATTATATCGTGGTTTGGGTCGGGCCGGGAACTACCGCCGACACCGACATTCTCGCACAACGGTTCGACACCAATCAAAACCCCGTGGGGGCACAGTTCACCGTCAATCAATTTACGAACGGCAACCAAGGACAGCCCGCAGTAGCCATGGACGATAGTGGACAGTTCGTCATCTCTTGGTCCGGCGTCGGTGCGAACACCGATCTGGGAAATAATACATCGGACGTTTTTGCACGGGTTTTCAATGCCAATGGCTCTGCGTTGACGGGCGACACTCGCGTCAATAACGATGTCATCGGAGTTCAGAATCAACCGTCGGTCGCGATGGCCGCCGACGGATCGTTCGTGGTATCGTGGACGACGTACGATGTGGCAAACGTCAACCTCAACGGTGCCATCAATGCGCGAAGCTTCGCGTTTTCCGGCCTGCCGGTTTCGAGCGATATTCAGGTCAGCGCGGTATCGCAGTTCCAGCGATCGCAATCCGACATCGCGATGAACTCCACAACCGGAGATTTCGTCGTTGCCTGGACCGCCGACTTGGCCGACCCAAGCACTTGGGGCTTCTATGCTCGATCTTACAATGCCGGTACGTCGATCGCCGCGCCAACACCCGCCGGCAGCGAATATCGCCTCAATAGTACGACGGACTTTCGCACGGTGCTGCCCGCCTCAACTTCCCCACTGTTCCCATTTCTTACCGGCCCGCGGGTATCGATGGACGACAAGGACAATTTCGTCGCCACTTGGGCCACCTATACGAACAACACGACGGCGATGGACGTCTATGCGCGGCAATTTGCATTTTCGGGAACCGCAGCAAAGCCCGAGTTCCTGGTCAACGTCGTACAGCCGACCTCGTCGTCCTACATCCAACAGTCGTGGCAGTTCATGCCCGACGTTGGCGTGGCGCACGACGGTCAGTTCACGGTCGTCTGGACGAGCTACGGTCAAGATAACGTGAACAAGCAAGACTTTACGACGAAGGACTACGGCGTCTACGCGCGGATGTATCTTGCCGACGGAACCGACTTCTCCTACGCCGATGCCCTCGGCACGCACGTTCCGTTGGAGTTTCTGGTGAATGCATCGACGGTGGGCAATCAGATTTCCCCAGTCGTCGATCGGAAATCTTCCGTGGGCGATTCGATCGTGGCATGGGTTGGACCGGTATCGATCGCGAACGGCACGGCCGCCATTTTTACCAGGAAGTTCGATCCGCCGGTGAAAGCCAATGTGCCGATTGTTGTGCGGCCACCAGTCGTCACGCCAAAAGTTACCGTGACCGACACATCCGTGTCCCTCGGGGCTGCCGCCGGAAAAGCTTCTTTTACGATTAACTTGTCGGCACCGACCACCAAGGCAGTCACGGTGAACTACGCCACCGCCAACGGCACCGCCACGGCTCCAACCAATTACACGGCCGCCTCCGGTGCCGTCACTTTTGCACCCGGCCAAACCTCGAAAACTGTATCCGTCGGTGTCGCCGGCATGAAGGTCGGGGGATTGGCCGCCAAAAATTTCAAACTTGGCGTCAAGAACGTCTTGAATGCAACGGTGTCGCGGGGTACCGGGCTGGGAACAATTAACGACGGTATCGTGGTGCCCTCGATTGTCATTGGCGATATCAGCCTCGGAGTAAGCTCATCTGCCGCTCAGGGGGTCTATGCGATTAGCTTGACTTCAACCGCGACAACCGCAGTCACGGTTGCATACACCACCGCGAACGGCTCAGCAATTGCCGGTAGGGATTACACGGCTACCTCCGGGACGTTGACCTTCAACCTGGGAGAAACGACCAAGCTCCTAGCGATCAATGTCGCTGGCGAGACAACCAACGGGTTGGCAAGTCGCTCGTTCACCGTCAA
>JANXOJ010000686.1 GCA_025353625.1 Planctomycetota bacterium
CGGAGCCTGGGATGCACTGAAAAATGTCCGCAAGCAATATCCCACGCGGCGGTTGACTTGGGCCGCCTATGTGATGGGCAAGCGCGAGTCCCGCCGCTTGCTGGGCGATGTTGTCCTCACCCGCGACGATCTGCTTAAAAATCATGCCTATCCGGACGGCTGCGTGCCGACCGGCTGGTCGATCGACATTCACTTGGCCGATCCAAAGTATCTGAGCGGCTTCGAGGACGACCCGTTCATCTCCTACGTCGCCAGCCACTACCAGAACTACAAGCGTCCCTACTGGATTCCCTACCGTTGCCTCTACTCGCGGAACGTACCCAATCTCTTCATGGCCGGCCGCGATATCAGCGTCACACACGAAGCCCTCGGCACGACGCGCGTGCAACGAACGACCGGCATGATGGGCGAAGTCGTTGGCATGGCCGTATCGCTCTGCATGAAGTACGACATTGAGCCGCGCGGCGTCTACGAAAAACACCTGGAAGAACTGAAGGCAATGATGGTTAAGGGGATCGGAAGGGGAAAATAGCCGGTCACCTCAAGTTAGAAACGTCTCACGCATGGCTGCAAACTCGCAAAGGAGAATTCTACTTTGCGCCTTTGCGTGAGACATTCTTTCCCTACTCACCGGCCCCTGAACCATTCGACGGCACTCTCTTTCGTGCGCGGTTCAATTTGGCAAAAAACGTGGTACAATGTAGTTGTCGTTGCAAGATTGCTCGCTTAGAATTCCGGCTGCGATTCAAGTATGTCGAACGAACGTTCAAACGATGTCGAGAATAATTTTCGCCTTCAAACTGCCGGCCTGGAGGAGGAGTGGCTCGACTGGTATCGACTTTCGCCGCAGGAACGCTGGCGGGAGAGTATGAAGCTTTGGGATTTCTTCTTGGAAATAGGTGGCTCACTTGACCCCGAACCCGATTCTCAAAGTCCTTTCGGTATTGAATCAATGCCGCGTGCAATGCCTGCTCATGGGCGGCCAGGCGTGCGTGTTGTACGGCGCGGCGGAGTTTAGCCGCGATACGGACATTGCCGTCTTGGCCGACGCCGACAATCTGCGTCAATTAGGCGTTGCGCTCGATCGGTTACAGGCCGTGCCGATTGCCGTGCCTCCCTTCGATGCAAGCTACCTTTTGCGGGGCCACGCGGTCCACTTTCCCGCCTTTGCGTGAGACATTCACGTTCGACTCTACTTCTTCGCATTCGGCAACTGCATAATCACTTCTGCATGGGCCGAGAGCAAATTGCCGACCAGCGCGGCATGGAGGTCTAGCCCGCGAAACCAATTTAGCGGCGGAGCAACGTAGTCTTGTGGGGCCGTGGGAACGAGACCACCTTGCGGTTGAAACGCTTCCAACGAGCCTGCCGTCCAAACGCTTTCGCCGCCCGGCACATCGCGAAGAATATAGTCGCCGCCCAACGGGCAGACGAGCTTTGCCGCGAGAAGGAACTCGGCAGCCTCGCGGCAGTCTTTCACCGGGACGTGCAACTGCTGGTTGAGCGAGTGCATCAATCGCAGGTTCCCCAAAGCCGTCTCGCGCGTGCGGGAGTAACCCCAGTTGTTCAGAAAGCCGGCAATCTTCGCCGCCGTTGGATCATCGCAATGCAACCGCAATTGTGCCGGATACTGTGCCGGTTCAAAGTGCAACTGCGGGGCAACTGCGGCCAGAATTTCGGCATGGAACGAATAGAGTACCGACGGGCCATATTGAAGCCGCCACAGTCCGAGAAGGTTGCTGGTGAAACCGTGGGAGTCGGGCTGCCGCAGGAAGAGTACATTCAAAAGCTGGAACGGCCCCGGATCGCCCTGGTATCCGAGATATCCAACGACCATCGTCGGTAGGTTAAGCAACGACAAGATACTGCTGTTGATCTGCGAAGTGGTCGGCGTCACATCTTGCAATCCGCCCGCGACCCGTTCGTTGGGCAGGCTAACTTCGAGCGACGCCATGTTGCCCGCTACGGCTGCGAACTGGTCGTTTTGCACTGGGCCGGCATGTTTTGCAAAGAAGTCAATCCGCTTGCGTTGTAGCGGCGTCATGCGGGCATCGACCGTGATTTGCTCCCGCTTCCCCGGCAACGTTTTACGCTGCAAGCCGACGAACATCGGCTCGACGCGACCGAAATTCTCAGCGGAATAGGCAACGAAGCGGGCATACGAATCTGCCTCCGCCGCGCTGATTTGTTCCACCGGCAAGTCGGGGACCGGGATGAATGATCCGCGTCGCCCGCGCATGGAATCGTAAATTTCGCCCTTGCCAATGACCGACTCGCTGCCGTCGGATCGCGGGCCAAACCCCGGCGGCAGGAATCCGCCGGCGACGAGTTCCGCAATGGAACTTGCCGGCTTGCCTTCCGTCGCCGCGTTTAATTTTGCCAGTTGCACGATCTCAATATCGACGGCCGCCTGAAGCCGCCGCAGCGTCTCAATGCGATAGCGGGGGCTCATGAAATTGCGGAAAAAGGCGTCCGAGAAGTAGACGAAGACCGCATCGCCTCGGTCGATAGGCATCACGCTCCGCGCGTGGTGGAACTCCTTCGACGCGCCCAACGATCCGACGCCCTTGGCCGTCTGCAAGAAGCGAGCCATCAACGTCCGCGACGATGAAACGAAGTGATAGTCGCCGCTTGCCGCATAATAGGAGCGGATCGACCCATCGGGCGAGGAAAGGTACGAAACATCCTGCCCTTCGATCTTCACCTTGACTTCCTTCGCCAAGCCGCGACGAACGCGGTCGGCCCTCGGCCCCGCAAGGCTGGAACCAAGAATCAGATTGTTTCTTGCCTCGAACATGAAGCCGATGGCGGCCCCGTCTTGCATGAGCAGGTCGCTGCCGACCATGGCGACATCGGAAATCACCGTCGGCCCCAGCATCCGCGAAAGCTGCGTCTGCTCCAGCACGAGTTGGTTCTGGATGCGTTGATTGCGGCCATCGTTGAGGCCCCGCTTGGCCATCAAGTTTTGGATGTCGCCTCCCCATGTCTCCAGCGTATCCTGAAGCCAAAGGAAGTTCTCAAAGCTGCCGAAGCGAATGTAGAAAAACTCGGCCGGCACGTGCTGGGCAATCGGCTCGATCTTCACATCCTTCGGCGGCTCGGGCATTTCCAGCGGAAGCACTTCCGCGACCGGTGGCAGCGGGCGATCGGCAGGCAGCCCCAGATTCATCAGCCCAAGCAGGCGGTCCCGTTCAATCGCCGTGCGAATGCCTTCACTTCCCGCCAACGCTCCCAGTTCATGCTCGAACTGTTGATAGCCCGACTCGGAAATTTTGTCGCGCGGCAAAGCCAGGTTCAGCCGCCGCACCAGCGTGTTCATTAAGAAGGTCTCGACGACCGGCGGGTAGTCCGGCTTTTGTTCAAAAAGACGTCGAGGAACGTTGTAATTTTGCCACCACGCCCCGAGCAGTTGTTGATGTAAGGCCGGATTGGCTCGCGGCTGCACGGTGATCGAAATCGCCTGTTTGGCTTGCAGCGAAATTTCCAACGGTGCCTCGCCGCGAAAGAGGAAATAGAGCGTCGTTCGCGGCGGCCGATTGAGTATCCCCCGCAGGATGCCGCCAACTTGTTGCCGCACGGGGCCGCCGGTCGTCAGCGGCGTGTCTTTATTGAGAACCTCCTTGAGCAGCTTGCCCATCGGTGCAGCCTGCATGGCCGGATAGAAGACGCGGCCGTTCTTTTCGGTCAGCCCCAGCCCCTCCATGCCGAGCGGCTCCGGCAGCATCTCGGGCGAAGCTTGCAACGCGATGACCCCGACGCCGAACGGCACGCCCGGCACGGCCTGAACTTCAATCGGCCCTTGGGCGTTTGCCGAGATGGGCAACAGCAAAGTCAAGATAGCCGAGCGTAGCAGGGTTCGTCGGACAGTTGCGATCATTGGGGGCACTCCTTCGTAGGGTGGTGTCGAGCGCAGCGAAGACCCACCAGTGAACAACAACGCAAAACGGTGGGCCAGCACTGCGCTCGACACCAACCGACGCATTGCAAAATTCCGCCTTGGAAACGTCGAAGCGGTTCAAAACAACACGTATACGAAGTTATGGTATGCCCCAGACCGGCCGGATACAAGTGCCCAAGGAGATTCGCCGACGATTTCGTTTAACCCGGAGCCAACAGCGGCGGAGTGGTGTTCGCCGGAACAAGTTTGAGCAGTTCCCGCCCACGGTACTCGGTTAAAACTTCATCTGAAAGCCTAGCACTAGGTGAGGTCCGCCCCCGAAAGCCGACGCCGCCCACGGTGCTCGGTTAAAACTTCATCTGAAAGCCTTCCAGGACGTAATACGGCTTGCGAGGCTCGTTTTCCTGGGCGATATAGTTGCCATTCTCCACCATCACCACCGAGAAGAACTCCAGCGGGTTATTGAACTGATAGGCAACTTTAACGATCCCACGCCACTGAATGCGTTGGTTGGGGGCATCGCCGGAGAAAAGCGGATAGTATTCCCCATAATTCAAGGATGTTGTCCAAGGGCCTTGCTTGTAGTCGAGATTCACGTAGTAGCCAAACCCTGTGAGAGGTCGGTATTGCCCAGTGCTGACATCGCGATAGTAGATGCTCTTGGCCCAGGTTACTTTCAGCGGGTCGAAGCCGGGCCGCCCGAAACCATATTCATCGTAGATGCACTCGCCGGAAAGCGTGAACGGGCCTCCGCGAATCATGGCGTCGATGCCGGCGTGGTTACCCGTCTGCTTTTGCTCTTCGGAACCGACGCCATCTTGCTTCTTGAACGAGGCACCAAAGGCCCAGTTGTCGCCCTCCAGGCCGATGCGAGCGATGAGTGCCTTGGTGGAATTGCTATCGAGGTTTTCGCCGCCGTTGGTGAAGGCCAAATCGGCCACGAAGGCACCCGGCTTGTAATGGACGAGCATGCCCGTCTCGCGCCAAAGAATGGCTTCCGTGCGAATGAACGGGGCATCGCTCATTGCATTGGAATAGAGCGGAAAGTAGGTCCGACCAAAGGGGGTCGCGAACCGACCGATTTTGAACGTCCAATCGCCGTAGGTCGAGGCGATAAACAATTGCGAAATATCGAACGTGTTGACCTTGAAATTAGCCGCATACGACTTCCGTTCCGGGTCGTTGAACAACTGATTGCGGTCGTAGGGCTGGTTCAGGTAGAACTCGCCATTGACCTGAAGGTCCAACTCGCCGTAGCGCTCATGGATGCGCGGCGTAACGACTCCTTCAGCTCCAAATGTCTCTTCCATGCCCGACCATTCGATCCGCTGATCGTTGCGATAGTAGCCTCGCACGAGGACTCCCGTCTCAAGATGGTCGAGCCACTTATGCGACCCGGGCGTTTCGGCAGAATTGCCCACGAGGTCCGTCGATAGGATTGGATCGTACTGCGGGCCGCCCATCATCGCGGGGCCTTCCGGGTATCCAGGCTGCTGCGGATTGAACGGCATGGAACCGGGCGGCATGGAACCGGGCAATATCGTGCCTTGGGGTGGCATGCTTAATATCTGGACCGGCGGCTCGGCTGGTGCCGATGCGGGCGGTGCCGGATACGCCACGGCGGGGATGTTGGCCGAGGTTTGAACGTTCGGATAGACGGGCCGAACGTAGCGTGAGAAGGGGTCGATCGGCTCGCTCGTGACGGCCTCCTGCGCTGCCAAATGCCCTCCAAAGCCGGCTACAAGGCAGGTTATAATCCGCGCAATTGCAAGACCGCCCCCCAAGCGTGCTTGAAACGCGCTATTTTCCGGCAGGGTTCGCTGGCAAAATGGCATCGCAATGCCTTTGGGGCTATTTGAAAATCTGACAAATAAAAATCGCGTCTACTTTAGCGATCTTTGGGCTGCTAGCAAGGCCAAAATGGCATGGTAATCGGGATTTGTGCCGTTTTTCATCAACCCACCCTATCGGAGGGTTGACGTTTCCGATTGGGTCGATTATCACAAAGAGTACAGAAATTTGGAAGTTTGCGCTTCCGCATGGCCGGCGCAAAACTCCACCGCACAGGCTGTTGGTACTTCTGGCGGTCAGAAAGTTGCGTGCCGACCCGCCCAAGGCTAAAACGCCTTCTGGGCAGGAGAACATGACATGGAACGCCCCAAACTCTCGATCATCATCGCGATCCTGAGCCTCTTCATCGTGGCTGGCAGTTTCGTGACGGTCTTCTCAATGCGAAACTCGGTATCGTCGGCCAGTCTTCGCGCCGTGACCGCCATGATGGAATCCGATAACGACGTCCCACCGCTGGCTATTGACGACGAAATGATCGCCTATCGACAAACGGCGATGTTCCGCGTTGACTTGAAGAATCCCACATCCCTTGCCGTGGGGCTTGATGATCAGATTCTCGTCGGCGGGGAAAAATCGATTTTGCAGTTTGGCCGCGATGGATTGCTACAGACCCATTTTTCACTTAATGGCACGCCGACGTGTCTCGCCATCGGCGGCATCCAGCACCACGCGCCAGGACGAATTTATGTAGGCATGGGCGATCACGTCCAAGTGCTCAATCCGTCGGGCGGTCTCATGAAGATTTGGCCTGGACTCGGTGAGCAGACTCGATTGACCTCGATCGGCGCGGCAGAGCGCGATGTGTTTGTTGCCGATGCGGGCAATCGGCTCATTTGGCGATTCGACGGTGATGGTAAATTGCAAGACCCCATTGGCCAGCCTGGGCCCATGCGGCGATCGTCGGGTTTTCGTGGTGCTTGCCCTTGCTTCGATCTGGTTGTCGGATTCGACGATTTGCTCTATGTGGCGAACACCGGCGAGCGTCGCGTCGAGGGCTATACGTTCCAAGGCGACCGTGAGATCCGTTGGGGACATGGATCGCCAGCCATCGCCGACTTTGCCGGGCCGGAGAACCCCACTCAACTGGCCCTCTTGCCGGATGGCCGATTTGTCACAGCCGAGCAGAACGCGGTGCGCGTCAAAGTATACTCGTCGGCTGGGAAATTCGAGAGCGTGGTCTGCGGCCCCGACCAAGTCTCCCAGGTGACCGATCTTGCGACGGATCGCAAAAAGCGGGTCATCGTCCTCGACGGCAACGCGGCGTGCGTTCGCATCTTTGAAGCGAAAGCGACGAATGAGTCGCCAACGGGCGAGTCGCCAACGAAGTAGAGCCGCCGGTTTTCTTGGACGTCTCTGGTTCCCACCTCCTCCGACGCTTTGGGTCGTTTTTTCAGGAATAACCGGCAGATTCGGACGTCCCTCGCAGCGTGAACCGTCCCGACAATTCCAATTTCTGGCCGCTGGCCTCGGCGATAAGCTAACTATTAGATGGACGGTTATCGGATGTTCGGGTTGGCGGGCAGCCCGTAGTG
>JANXOJ010000696.1 GCA_025353625.1 Planctomycetota bacterium
GTCAACCGCGATCTCGAAGATACCGGCTTGAACTATCAGAAGTGGAATCCGATTGTTGTGGGCAGCTTCATGGGAGCCATGCTGCTCAATTGGCTGCTGCCGTGGTTTTGGCTGAACTACATTCTCTTGCTCCTCGGAGCAATTGCTCCGATTGCGACCTATATCGCATTCCGCAACGGACAGGTGGCGCATCACGAAAAGGTTCTCACCAAGGCCCACCTGCGGTATTGGTTTGCCGATTTATTGAGCAATATCGGCGTCCGCGTCGCGAAGGAGCAGGCCGATCCCAACACCAGCGGCTCGCCGGTCAAGGTCTACGGTCGCGGCGGCAAGGATAAAATTGTCGACGGAGCGAACCTGCTCGCCGCGCGGCAATCGACCGGACTGATCGCCGCCCGCAAGATTCTTTTTGACGGATTAAAAGCTCGTGCGTCGGCGATCGTGCTCGACTTTGGACAGACGAACGCGGCGGTTCGCTACCTCGTCGATGGGGTATGGCTGCCGCAAGAGGCGATCGAGCGCGAAGGCGTCGGCGATCCCGCCTTGGAAGCGTTAAAGATACTGTGTGCGCTGAGTCCGGAAGACCGCCGCACCCGCCAGGAAGGCAAGTTTGGCGTCGAATACTCCGTCATCAAGAAAGATGTCTTTGCGAAAATGGACAGGGCCGAGGCTGCCTTTCGCGAAAAAGCCGTACCGGAACTTACGCGGCGCTTGGCCTCGGAGGAGTTAGTCGGTCCGGCACTGCAACAGGAAGTGGCCAAAACGATCGAGGAACAGGCCCGACTAAAGTTCGCCTCGGCCGTGGGCGTCTGGACACCCGTCGATAAAGAGAAACTGCCTACGCTGCCCGGTGTCGATGAGATTCACCCCATCACGTCGTTGGAGGTCATCAAGTGCCCCGCCAAGATTTCGACCCAAGGTACGCAGGCGGGCGAGCGCGTCATCGTGGAATTCGAGATGAAAGGGGTGCATCTGGGAACGCTCGATGAACTGGGCATGCGGGCCAAGATGCAGGAACAATTCAAGGAGTTGCTCGCTTCTCCCAAGGGAATTATTCTGTTTTCGGCAATGCCGTCGGGCGGATTGCGGACGACAACCAAAGTTGCGTTGCACGGCATGGATCGCTTCGTGCGGGAATTCGCCGCCGTCGAGGACGAGCTCAATCGCTACGACGAAGTCGAGAATATCGCGGTTACGACCTACAACAGCAAGACCGGCCCGCAGCTTGCACAGATATTGCCGAAAGTTTTCCGCGAGCAGCCCAACGTGCTGGTCGTACGCGATATCCCCAACGTCGAGACGATGAAGATCATTTGTCAGGAAATTGAAACGAACGGACGGACGATCGTCAGCACGATTCGTGCCAAGGATTGCGCGGAGGCCCTATTGCGGATGTATGCTCTCGAAAAGGCACCGGTGCCGGAATTCCGCGAGAAGGTGGTTATGGTGCTAGGCCAGCGACTGGTCCGCAAGCTTTGCGATAAGTGCAAAGAGCCCTACGCGCCTCCGCAGGAGGTATTGAAGCAATTGGGCCTTCCCGCCGATAAGGTGCGGGCCTTCTTCCGTCCCCCGCAGCCCAAGCCGGGCGAAGAGGACCAGAAAGACATTTGTCGCGAATGTGGTGGCATCGGCTACCTGGGCCAGACGGCCATTTTTGAATTGATGCCGGTCGACGATTTGCTCCGCAAGACCTTGGCCACGACGCCCAAGTTGGATGCCCTCCGCCTGGCCGCGCGGAAGAGCGGAATGAAGACGTTGCAAGAAGAAGGGATTTTGATGGTCGTGCGCGGCGCGACGTCGTTGCCGGAATTGATGCGGGTGCTGAAGAGTTAGCGGTCGGTTGTCGGTTGTCGGATTAGGCCCTGAAGGGGCGAAACAATAAACGTACCATGAAACATACGCTTGCAAAACTCCTCCTCCTCGGCACCGTTCTTACGGCTCTCAGCGGCTGCGGCTCGTATGGGCCGGAATCGATCGCCACCGGCGATCGACCCGGCAGAGTGCGAACCATGCAGGAGAATTATAAGGCCAGAATAGGCTGCTTGAACGACTACACCCGAGCGATCTCGGACGTCAGCGATGCCGCGACGGCCAAAGTGGCCCTCGGGAAGGCCACCGACCTCAATAAGCGACTCAACGATCTTGCCATCGAACAAGTTGCCTCAGGCAGGTTGGAGACGGCCGATCAAAGAAAGATTTTCAAGGATAACAACCAGGAAGACGAAGACAAAACCTATGCCGAATTGAACAAAGCGATCGACGGATTGAAAACCATCGCCGGCGTGCCTGCCGAACTTAGCGTCGCGGCCAATAATGGCATCCGCGATTTCAAGCAGGCGGTCAAGGACGGCGAGGCGGCTCCGGCCGTGACGTTCAAGCTCCTTCCCAGCAAGGCTCCCGACGACGCGCCATACTACGCGATATTCTTAATTTGGACGTTGATTTTAGTCGTCCTGGCCGTTTGCACCGGCTTTCTCTACACGGACGGGCTTTGGGGCAACGCCGTCCGTCTGGTCAATGTAATTTTCGCCTGCTTGCTTGCCATGAACTTTTATGAGCCGCTCGCAAAGCGGATCGCTGGCCTCGAAGCGACCCACTCGTTCACACCGTTCGTCGACTTTCTGGCGATTTGGGTCTGTTTCGCGTTTATCCTAAAAATACTCTTGACGATTACGGACAAGGTATCCAAGGTTCGCGTTCGCTTCTTGAAAATTGTCGATCGGATTGGCGGAATCGTTTTGGCACTTTGGATCGGCTGGGTGATGGTCGGATTCACCTTTGCGACGCTCCACACGGCCCCCTTGGGCCAATACTTCTTTTTTGGCGGATTCGTACCGCAATACAACATGGCTTTTGGACTGCTCGCCCCGGATCGCGAGTGGCTCGGCTTCACCAAACGCATGTCCGAAGGGCCTTACGGTCGCGGTTATGAAGAAACCAAGTTTCCGAACGACTTCATCGAGAAGCACCTCAAGCGGCGGATGTACCTGGAAAGTTACATCAACAATAACAAGGAACACTCATCCCTCATCCAACCCGATTTCTTTAAGACCTTGCCTAAAGACGATATACCCGAGTAGACGTACACGCAGGGTGGGATGAGGTACGAATCCCACCCTTCACCCGATCGGCCCAGATGCAAATGACGCCGTCAGAGGTTGGTGGGATTCGCGTACTCCTTCCGCCCCGCACTTTTTATTGCCCGCCCTATGTCAACGCCCGATCGTCCCGCACGCCCCGTCTTTGATCCGTCGGATGATGCCATCATTCGCTATCGCGGCGTCAGTGCGCTGGCCGTTGTGGGGTTGCTGTCGGGCATCCTCTCGGCAGTGGCAATGGTTGGCATCGCCTATTGGCTCTTACCGCTCGTGACCATCGTGCTGAACGTCGCGGCCTTGCGTCAGATCCAAGCGCGCGCCCCCGAGTTGATTGGGCGCAAGGCAGCATTGCTCGGGATGTTTTTGGCGTTGACCTTCGCGGTTGCCGCGCCTGCCGAGCAGTTCTGCTATAGGCAGCTTATGCGCCGCGAGGCGCAACAGTTTGCGGCGGAATGGTTCGATGTTGTCCGTCGCGGTGAGTGCGATAAGGCGCACCACCTGACGATCGCCCCCAAATACCGCGCGGCACTCGATGACTCCCTCTGGGACTTTTATCGCAAGAGCGACAATTGGCGAAAGCAATTAAAAGCTTTCGTGGATGGGTCGGTGATGCGGACCTTGTTGGCCCTCGGCCCAACCGCGAATGCACGTTTTTACGAGACCGATTCCGAGGGGCAGCAGGAATCGGGCGATTACGTTCAACTTACGTATGCGATATCGTACGACGACGAGCAGAAGTCGAAAACGACATTCTTCGTTCGCTTACTCACGATTCGCTCGTTGGGCGTCGATGGCAAGGCGGATTGGCAGCTTGCCAAGATTGAAGGCGATGTCCGCCCGCAAAGTTGGTAGGACAAACATGACGGAAAACCATGCAGCCAAGCCGTCCACGGATTTTGCCACTTTTGCGGCAGGGGTCGCGCGGCTTGCCCGCGCAATCGAAGCCCTGGCCCCCTTGGCAGCGCGGTTAGGTCTGCCGCAGCCGCTCGACCGCGAGTGGTTCGAGTTGCTCGATCGCAAGCTTTTGCCGCAGCTTCAAGGGCCGCCTCTGCTGATCGTGGCCGTTGTCGGCGGCACCAATATCGGCAAGTCGGTCGTCTTCAACCATCTGGCCGGCGAAATGGCCAGCGCGTCGACGCCGCTGGCTGCCGGAACCAAGCACCCCGTATGTCTCGCCTCGGCCGGCAGCGACAACCCGACATTATTGGCCCGCTTGTTCGAGCCGTTCACACTCCGTCCTTGGCAGTCCGCCGAAGATCCACTGGACGACTCGCCGACCGACCGGCTCTATTGGCGAACGGGCGCCAACGTGCCGCCGCGCCTCGTGCTGGTCGACGCCCCCGATGTCGATTCCGACGCGACCGTGAACAGGAAACGGGCCAAGGCCATCGGGCAAACGGCCGACGTGCTGGTCGCCTTGCTCACGCAGCAGAAGTACAATGATGCCGCGGTGAAGCAGTTCTTTCGCGCCGCCGTTGAGGCCGATAAGCCAATCATCGTCGTTTTTAATTTCTGCGATTTGACGGCCGATCGCGACGATTGGCCGCAATGGCTGGCTCGCTTTTGTGCCGAAACCGGCGCGAAGCCGGAGTTGGTCTATGTCGTTCCCAGGGATCGCGCGGCGGCGAGCGAACTGCAGTTGCCCTTTTATCGGCTCGGGCCGAACAACGATCTGAATCCAACGGCGCAAACGCCCACCGATCTGCGCAGCGAACTGGCCTCGCTGCATTTTGATGCGATCAAAATTCGCACCTATCGCGGAGCACTTGGCCGCGTACTCGATCCGCGCCACGGCTTGCCCGGCTATCTCGATACAATCCGCGCCGCGGCACGCGATTTCGCATCGGCTGCCGACGCGATTTCGGCGACCAATAGGGCGGGCGTGACTTGGCCCAGTTTGCCGACGCGCGTTTTGGTCGATGAAATGCAGCTCTGGTGGGATGCCGACCGCGGCGGCTGGTCGCAGCGGGTACACGGTTTCTATCGAAAGGTAAACCGAGGGGTGATGGGTTCGATCCGTGCGGCGTGGACCTCCGTTCGCGGCCCGGCCGAGGATCCGCTGGCGGCTTTCAAACGCCAGGAGCAAGCGGCCGTAATTACCGCAGTCGAAAAAATGCTGGATGAATTGCAACGGCTTGCCGAGGTGGGCAACGAAATTTTACGGCCGCGGTTGCAGCGTATTTTGGGTGGCCAGGCACGTGCCGATTTACTGGCTCAGGTCGAGGCCGCGCATCGCAATCTTCCGCCTATCGACGACGAATATCGGGCCGTGCTCCGCGAGGAGTTGGATGCCTGGAAGACGGCGAATCTACCCGCCGTCCGCTTCCTGAAAACGCTCGACAAGGCAATGGCCATCGCTCGGCCGGCAATTACCGTGACGCTCTTCGTCGGCGGCTGGGCCGTGGCCGGCGACCTCGTTGGGCAAGCGGCCATGCATGTGGTAGGCAACGCGGCCGGGCACCTTGCCAGCGAAGTCGTCGTGGCCGGCGGCGGCGAAGCGATGGTCGCCACGGCCGGTGAAGGTGTCGGCCAAGCCGCCGCGCGACTCTTTCGCCAGCTTCAATCGCGTTTTGTCCAGCAGCGGGCGAACTGGTTGGCCGAGTTTCTCGAAAATCAACCCTTGGGCAATCTTTTAATTGAACTTCGCCAGGGTGCCGACGTGCCGAAGTCAACGGAATTTAAGAAGGTGGAAGCGAGTATGGAGGAGCTATTTGAATCGACTACCGCGAATTCCGTGCCGGTGAGGTTCCCTTAGCGAGCCATTCCTGGTATAATGCTTTCAGTGTGGGGCAGGAGACTTCAGGCCCCTCGGCTTCCCTCCAACGTTCTTCCTCCCGACGTGTACTTTTGTACTCTGTCGCGGTAGTCTTTTGGATCGCGGCTGATCCGCTTGATTTTGCCGGCATGATCCGAGTTCCCATCCTGTTCTCGGTGCGGGGGGGTGTTTTCCCCCAAGATCGAATGCGCCCCCTTCATGCCTACCATCGGCATTCCTTTAGCCAGACGGAGGTCTTATGGCCAAAGACGGAAATACTTACGCCAAGCGTCAGCGGGAAACGCTGAAACGACAAAAACAAGAAGAGAAACGGCATAAACGCCAAAAGCGCAAGGATGAACCGGCGGCACTCGATGCTCCCAGCAACGACCCCACCGGTCTTCTCGATGTCGATGACCCTCTTGTTAGTGAAATTTAGTGGTAGCATTTACTGCGGGCGGTGCAGAGCCCCTGCATCCGCCCGCGATCCCAAGGCAACCAGTGAGGTGAGCCGTGAAGATGTCCCTGAAAATCCGCGCGACCCGTGCGGGCATGATCCAATCCACCCCCTGGGCGACGCGCGTTCCATCCGTCCGTCAGCGATTGCTGCGGCGGCGCTCGCGGAGGCTGCCGTTGAAAAGCGCGATTCGTTTCGCCGTCGACGTCTGCTTCCGCTTCGACTATCGAGCCGTGCGCGGCCCATCGCTGTGGTCCAAGACCGAGCGCGTGTGGCTCGGCAGCAACACCTTCCTGCACTGGGCGATGTGCCTTGAAGACATCGATATCCCCTGGACGGTCGCGACGGCGCCGGGTGCCCCCAAGGACGTCGAGCAACTTCGCGAAGAGGTTCTCACGGAACTTGTTGCCTATTGGGACGACCGCATGACCGCGTTGCCGAAGCGCGAGCAACCCAATTGGTTGCCCCTGCCGTAACACCTTCGGAAACGTAGCCACCGTTGGAATAATGGCTTGCGCTCGCGCGCTCTTCAGTCGGATGAACCCCATCGTTATTTCAGCCGAGAACATTTACCGAGATTCTCATGCTCACCAATGAAATCAAAGTCAATCAATTCCTGCTGCAATACTGTCGCATGCTCACGGCCGATATCGCCGACGAACGGTTTGCCGAACAACCGTTGCCGGGCGCGAATCATCCGGCCTGGATTCTCGGTCACTTGGCCTTCTCCGCCGATATCGCCGTTGGTTTGCTGGGCGGCGAGAAGACGATGCCCGCTGAATGGGTGGAGCTGTTCAAGCCGAGTTCCGTCATGCGGACGGCACGCGCGGACTACGCATCGAAGGACGAATTGCTTAAGGTGGTGGAGCGGTGCTTTGAAAATGCCCGTCAACTGGCGGCCAATGCCGCGCCCGAACAGCTTGCCGCGGCGACGGAAAATCCGCGCATGAAAGACGCCCTGCCCACGAACCGCGAGCGGCTATCGTTTCTGTTGACGGGCCACCTGGGCGTTCACCTCGGGCAGCTTTCTGCTTGGCGACGGATGGTCGGCATGGCCCCGCTGTTTTAAGATCGACGAATGTATTCGTCGCATTCCGTGTGCCGATTTTCCGCACGCGGTCTGTGCGGGATACACTACCGCTGCGTCGCCGCGCCAGGCACGCGGGCTTGTGCCGGCGTCGGGGCCTCCGGTTGGCTTGACGCGTGACTGTCGCGCGCCCCCGGCAGAGCCTCCTTCGCCACCCGGGGCGTCTTCGCGGTGCGCGGCCGGCTCATG